>NZ_JAMXBG010000010.1:0-165884 GCF_023913835.1 Pseudarthrobacter raffinosi
TTCTAAAAGTTTCTTTCCTTAGACAGTCAGAAACCTATAGACGGAAAGCGGCGTGCGTCCGTTAAGGCGCGCTCAAAACGCCCACGGAAGAGTCAGGAGAGCCGAAAAATTGATTCAACCTTGAGCCAACCCTTGGCAACTCATGCAGTTGGCGGTCCACGCTGGATTTATCACCACAAGAAAACGGCGGGGAAGCAGGAAGATTCATGGGGAACGAATCAGCTCTGGGCGAGGTCGACGCGGTGGGAGGACTGATCACTGATCACCACCCACTCGACTTCCACACCTTGGGGCTGGCCGGTTGCATTGACCGGCTGACGGGCCCCCTCCGCCAGCAAGGAACGGCAGTCCGCTGGGATACTCCGCACTGGGGCATCGAGATCCCGGCGGACTGCGCGCTCCTCCTCTACCAATCGGCGCGCGAAGCGCTGAGCAACGCCCTAAAATACTCCGACGCCGCCGAGCTCACCGTCCAGTTGTCCGCCGTTGACCACGGCATCCGTCTTGTAGTGTCCGACGACGGCACGGGCTTTGACTGCGACCTCGCGTTAAGCGGCAAGAACCACGGCTACGGGCTGCGGCTGATGTCCGTGGCAGTACATGAGGCCGGCGGCACCGTCAGCGTCTGTTCGAAGCCAGGGGAGGGCACCACCGTGACGGTCACCCTTCCCCTGGACTGAGCCTGTGGGCTTGGGAAGGCTGGACTACCGTGAAAGCTTGTCCGGATCCGGGTCCGGATCGCCGATGTGGCCCGGCGCATTGGCGGCCAGTACCCGCTGGACGAACGCGCTGTATTCCTCCATGTAGTGCCGCAGGAACTTGGCTGTGCCCTCATCCCGGACCTCGCCGTCGTCGCCAAAGACGCCTGGCTTGAAGTGAATGTACACTTCCGGGGCGTTCAATTGGGGGGCGTCCAGGAAGCTCAGCACACTCCGCATGGAGGACTGCATCACCGCCGTGCCGATACTGCCCGGCGAGGCACCGATGATGCCGGTGGGCTTGCGCGCGAAGGAGTTGGTGCCCCAGGGCCGCGATGCCCAGTCGATGGCATTCTTGAGCGCTCCCGGAATGGAGCGGTTGTATTCGGGGGACACAAACAAGATGCCGTCCGAGGCCTCGATCGCTTCCTTGAGGGCGCGGCCTGCCGGCGGGAAATCGGCGTCGTAGTCGTAGCTGTAGAGGGGCAGGTCCTTAATAGGGATCTCGGTGAATTCAAGGTCCGCCGGGGCCAGCTTGATGAGGGCCTTGGCGAGTGTGCGGTTGATGGAGCCGGTGGCCAGACTCCCCACAAAGTATCCAATTTTCTGCGTTGCCATGAGATAGTTTCTTCCCAACAGCCGGCAGAACCGGCTGGCCGTAGAGCTTTACAGGATGAAGCGGGCAAAGTGCGCCCCCAGTCCAGCACAGAACACGTGCCGCCGCCAGAGCTCTGGAAGGGTTCTTGACACCCCGCTTCGGGAGGCGCTGAATGATGGTTGAGGCACATTCCACACACCATAGGAGCGGTTGAGATGAAGGAAAAACCAGTCGTGGCGCAGCGCATCCACAGCGAGGCTCCGGCCGAAGGGGACGAGTTGGCGGACCCCACCGACATCCGAGTGCACTCCCAGGAACCCGCCGAAGGCGCCGACACCGACGACGACTAACCGCCGTCTCCCTCCCCTCTAGCCCACGCGCCCCTGAAGCCTTGCCCCTGACGCCTTGCCTGCAACAGCGACAGGTAAGCATACTGACTGTATTCAGTTTGTCATCAGACCGTTCCAGTCAAAGGAGACGTTGTGAGCAGCAAAGTCGAGAAGCGGATTGTGGTTGACGTGCCGGTCAGCACCGCCTACAACCAGTGGACCCAATTCGAGGATTTTCCGCGGTTCATGGGTGGCGTGGAGAGCGTGACCCAGCTCAGTGCCGACCGCCTGAAGTGGGTGGCCCATATCGCCGGGGTCCGCCGTCAGTGGGAAGCCACCATCGTGGAGCAGATCCCGGACCGCAGGATCGAGTGGGCGTCCACCGAAGGCGCCACGAACTCCGGTGCCGTGGAATTCTCCGACGCCGGCGGCAACAAGACCGAGCTCTCCCTCACCCTGGAGTACCAGCCGGAGGGCATGGTGGAGAAGGTGGGCGACCTCCTCCACGTCGTGGCCCGCCAGGCGGAGCACGACCTGAAGAAGTTCAAGGAATTCATCGAGCACGAGGGCCATGCCACGGGCGCCTGGCGGGAATCCGTGCCCACGGGCGAGCCGTCGGCGTACAACCGGTACACGCACCCGTTCGACCAGACGGGCGGAATGGTGGATCTTGAGGGCGAGTCGGACGGCTCGGCGGAGGGCGAGGCCCACAGCCGGGGTGACCATAGGATCCCCAAGCGGGACGACGGCACCACACCGCCCCTCGGCGGCAACCTGGGCGACCGCTAAGGGCGGAGTCGCACCTAGGGCGCCACGCCGCCGTCGTACTTTGCAACAGCAGTACGCGGCATCAGCTGCCCGGCCCCATACAAGCTGCCCGGCCCCGCACGAGCGGTGCTGCCCCGCACCGCTCAAGCGGGGCAGCACCGTCCCTACGTAAGCGGCCTAATCTCGGGCCGGCACCAGCACTACTTCGTGGGGGCTGGCCGGCCGCATGAACTGCGCATTCACGGCAGCCAGGGTGTTCCCGAACCGCGCAACCGTAGTGGGAACATCGAAGTGGGGACTGGTGATGGTGTCTTCGATCTCGCCGGAGGAGAGATCGTTGGAGAGGTCAATCCGGACGATCTGGTTCAGGAAGTTCTGCACCGCCCAGACGGTATGGCCCCGGACCAGGATGCCGTCAACCTTCGGCACATCCACACCCTCGATCAAGGCACTATCGCCGGTTTCCGGGTCGACGGTGTAGAGGGCCCTGTTGTTCGAATGAGCCACGATCAGGACCCGGCCGCCCTTGGCGGCGGCAATGCCGTTGATGTTGAAGGGACCGGTCAGCCCGGCAGCCGGCCCGCACAGCGGCAGGATCTCAACAGTGCCCAGCTCGCCGTGCCTGCCCACGGGGAGGAAGTAGAGCTCGCCGGCGGCCGAGTTTGTGAACCAGGCGCCGTCCCGCGTC
This sequence comes from Pseudarthrobacter raffinosi, assembly GCF_023913835.1. Lineage (NCBI taxonomy): Bacteria > Bacillati > Actinomycetota > Actinomycetes > Micrococcales > Micrococcaceae > Pseudarthrobacter > Pseudarthrobacter raffinosi. Next base: position 3,082 of record NZ_JAMXBG010000010.1, read on the forward strand.
AGGGCGACGTCATTAATGAACCCCGGAGCCAGCGTGAAGTCATCCACCGGCTCGCCGGATTCAGTGTCATAGACGAACGCCTTGCCGGTCGCCCCGCCCGCTACAAACAGCAGGTTGTTTCGCGTATCGGCCTTCATCCCGACGGCGGCCCTCGGCTGCGAATCAAAGTCCGATACGTCGATGAACATCCGCGCTTTGCCTTCACGGATGTCGCCGCGGTAAATGTCCCCAAGTGCCAGGTCTCCGGCGTAGAAGGTTCTTCCCTTGCCGGCGGCTATCCCCTCGGCGGAGGTGGCGCCCTTGAGCACAACGACCGAGTCATCCGGCGGCGACGCCGAGGCCGGGAGGACAGGCACCAACAGCCCCATGAGTGCAATGAACCCAATGGCGGTACGGCGCTGTACTTTTCCTGAATTCTGGGCTGTGCGGACCATGATTCTTCCTTGAATTTAGGTGATCCGCACGGGCCAACCTGCGGCAGGCCCGCACGATTGTCCTGCCAGTCTATGCACCCCGAGAACCACCCCGCCAGACTCCGGTGCCCCCTCCTTGTGCGGTCACACTCCGCCCGCCGGAGCCCCCGGAGCGGCAAGGCGCCGCGGTCTCTGCTTACAATCGAAACCTCAATCAACTACTGAGGGACCCATGAAGAAACTCGCCACCGCCCTGATCGCTGCCGGCCTCGTGCTTTCCGCTTCTGCGTGCACCACGCCCACCAAACTTTCCACCCCCGAAACCTGCGACCGCGTCAAGGCTGTCCTGGCGAACCCCGCGAACAACGTGGGCAAGACCGGCCTGGTGCGCCTCGCCAACCAGATCCGGCCCATCGAAGTTGTGGCATCGGATGACCTCAAGCCTGCGCTCGGATCCATCATCGCGTTCACGGACGAGTCCGCCAAGGAAGCCCCGGACGAGGCCAAGCTCGCCGAGCTGGAGGCCAAGTACCAGGAAGCCGGCGCCGCCTTCACGAAGCACTGCAGCTAAGACGCCTCCTGCGTTAACGTTCGACGGCGGCCGGTTGGCCGCCGTCGTTGGCTTATCCTTGGCTCGTGGATCTCTATCAGTCACTGCTCTCGTTCGGCCTTGTGGCCGGACTCCTGACGCTGGTTCCGGGCATCGACACGGCACTGGTGCTCCGTTCGTCCCTCGCCAGGACCCGCGGTTTCGCTTTCGCCACGGCCCTGGGCATCTCCACCGGACTGATGGTGTGGGGAATCGCGGCAGCCGTGGGCGTCTCGGCGCTGCTGGCAGCATCTGAACTGGCCTACCGGGCGCTCACCATCGCCGGTGCCGCCTACATGGTTTGGCTTGGCGCTTCACTGCTGTGGAAGAGCCGGGCCAAGGACCCGTTATCCGCCTCGCCCGAGGTTGGAGTGCCCGCGGCCTCCCGCCATCAACTGTTCCAGGGCTGGCTGACCGGGACAGGCACTAATCTACTTAATCCGAAGGTGGGGGTGTTCTACATCGCCACGATTCCCCAGTTCATCCCGCCGGGGACACCTCCGCTGCTGATGGGAATTTTGCTGGCCGGCGTCCACTGCGTCCTGGGCCTTGCGTGGCTGACCTTCCTGATTTTCGGAGCAGGTTTCGCCTCCAAATGGCTGAACGACGCCCGCAGCCTCCGGACCATCGACCGCATCACCGGCACCGTCCTGATCGGTTTCGGGCTGCGGCTCGCCCTCGAACCACAGCACTGACGCTAGTTCAGGGACAGCACCACGTAGAGCACGGTCAGGATAACCACTGTGGGTGTCATGACCAGGCGTTCAGGCTTACTGCGGGAGATTCCGTTCAGCACGATGCCCACCGCGAAATAGGCCGTCAGCACCCAACAGAAGACGTCCGTGAATCCTTGGTTCACCAGCGGGGCCGCCATGCCAGCCTTGGCCAGCCCAACATAGGCGAAGACGACGTAAAGGATGATCGAGGTGGCGCTGCCGATCCGCAGCTTGGTGGGCAGGACGTTGTGCTGGCCTCCCCACGCGAACCGTCCCAGTGGTGCTCCCGCGATCAGGGCGGCCTGAAAAACCGCGAGCGCGGCCAAAAGTACACACGCAACAATCGCGGCTAGCTGGGCTAACTGCATCGAAGATCCCCATTCTGCGGGTGCCTGTTGCAGGCGCCGTCCGGACGTAAGCTTAATGTGACCTCCGCCTCATGATGGGACGATCACGCTGTCCCTTCCGTTAAACCATTGGCGAAAGGAGGCCATGTGCTTATTGTCTTAACCGGAATCGACGGCTCGGGAAAATCCACGGCCGCCCGCGCCTTGGTAGATGCGGCCCAGGCTGACGGCGAAAACGCCCTGCTGCTCAGCAACCATGCCGGCAGGCGGAGCATGTCCGTGCTGGCTGAACGGCTGGCCATCCGCTGGCCCCGCCGCCTGGCCGACGCCGTGGAAACCACCCTCCGCGTGGCCAACGTGCTGGTGTCCCATGCCCGAGCCGGCCGTGTCGACGGACTGGTGGTGATGGACCGGCACCTCCACTGCCAGCTGGCCCTGCGCGCGGCCAAAGGACTGCGGCGTGGCCGCCTGCTCCCCTGGCTGATTTCGTCCCTGCCGGAGCCTGACGCCGTGGTGCACCTGGACGTTGAGCCCGCGCTGGCACACCAGCGCATCGTGGCCCGCGGCACCGATTCTGAGACGCTGGCTGACCTGGTGGACCTGCGGGACGCCTACCGCTCCATGCCCGAATACCCCGGTTTCGTACAGCTCGACGCCGACTGCCCGCCGGCCGAGGTTGTGGCCAGGCTCAAGCGGATCGTGCACAAGCGGCTCGTGCGCGCGGAAATTGCCGTGGCTGTATAGCCCCCACCCTAGCCCCGGCAGGCCAGCTCCGACTCAAATCAGCGCGCTCAAATCAGCGCGTGGGATCCCCTGCTCCGCGGCCGACCGAAGGACGCCGTACCCAGGAATTCAATGGCGACGAACGGCTCGGAGCCAACCACCCACTCATCGTGCCCGGGAGGCAACGCATAGGTGTCATGGGCGCGGATGGTGGACCTCACGCCGTCGGACGTTTGAATCTCCAGGCTTCCGGACACACAGTAACCGAGGTGGTTGTGCTCGCAGAAGTCCGTCAGTTCAGTAGGCTTGGCGGACTCGGACCAGCGCCAGCCTGGAGCGAGGATGAGGCGGGCCACCGAGTAGTCGTCAACCGTGACGAGATCGAACTCGGCCTTGTCCGGACACCGCTTCTTGTCCGGGATGTCAAGGGATTTAACAGCCAGTGCTCTGATGAAATTTGCGGTCATGGGGAAACAGCCTTGGGATCATTTGCGGCGGGCGCTTAGGGCTGGGACCAAGCGGTTGTGCGTGGATGCCGGCTAGCGGCTACGTAGTGCGGATCACGTACTGCGGAGACCAGAAGTGCGTACCTCTAACCGTATCCATACGGCGCCTCAAGTCAATGGACCGCCGGACATTCGCAGAACGGGTAACTGACCCCCGCACACGTCCCTGCCCCGGACCAGCCGGAATACTTCAAATGACGCCGGAGTTGTTGTTCAAAGTGGAAAGCCGATTCACTGGTTTCCTGTCTTTTGCCATCAGAGTCTCCCGAAGGAACGCCATGAGCCCCCAACTGACCATCAAACTTCAGCCAGGTACCCAGGCCCCCGAGTTCACGCTGCAGGACGCCGAGGGCAAGGAAACCTCCCTGGCCAACTACCGCGGCAAGAACGTCATCGTGTACTTCTACCCGGAGGCGGCAACCCCCGGGTGCACCACCGAGGCCTGCGATTTCCGCGACAGCCTCTTATCCCTGCAGTCCTCCGGTTATGAAGTCCTGGGCATCTCCCCCGACGCCCCGGAGAAGCTGGCTAACTTCACCGGCGACTTCAACCTGACCTTCCCGCTGCTCTCCGACGAGGACCACGAAGTAGCCCTGGCCTACGGCGCGTGGGGAGAAAAGCTGGTCGACGGCGAGATCGTCGAAGGCCTCGTCCGCTCCACCGTGGTGGTGGATCCGGCGGGCAACGTGGCGCTGGCGCAGTACCAGGTCAAGGCGCAGGGTCACGTCGCTGCCCTGCGGGAGTCCCTGGGGGTCTAGTCTGACGGGGCACAGGTACCCACCAACCGGGAGTCAGGCATGGCGATCGAAGTCCGTCCCGGAACGCTGTTCGAAGACGTCAAAACGCTGGTTGGACCCAAGCGGCCCGATGCCAACGTGTGCTGGTGCCTGAGCTACCGCATCCCGTCCAAGCAGAACCTTGCGCTGCGCGGAACAGCCCGCGGCGACCTGATGAAGGAGCTGGTGGCGCAGGATCCGCCGCCAGGGGTTCTGGCGTACGACGGCGACGAAGTAGTCGGGTGGGCAGCTGTCCATCCGCGCGCCGACACCAGCTTTGCCCGCAACCGCAGGATTCCGCACGTGGACGACCTCGATGTTTGGTCTGTGTGGTGCATCCGGGTCCGGCCCGGTTACCGCGGCAAAGGGATCTCCCATCACCTGCTCAAAGGTGCCGTGGAGCTGGCCCGCGGATACGGCGCGCCCGCCATTGAGGGGTACCCGGTGGACAACGGCGGCAGCAAGGTGGACCTCACCATGGCGTACGTGGGCACGCGCAAGCTCTTCGAGAAGGCCGGGTTCGTCAAGGCCGCTGATACGGATTCGGTACTCAACGGATTCCCGCGCGTCCTGATGCGCCGGGACCTGCGCCGATTCCGCGCGTACTGACGCGGGACCAGCTGACGCAAACTGCGCTACATCAGGGTTTCTTCCACCAGCTGCTCGGCCAGTCGTTGTCTATGAACCACAAGGCCAGCAGCACCGCGTCCATGGTCAGAAGCCCAGCTAAAAGATAAGCCCACCCGGTGTACCAATGCACGGCAATCTCCTGACCTGGTATCCCCCAGCCACTCGATTGTCACCAAGTGTGGCACGGAAAGGGTCAGGAGGGAACGGCTACTTTGCGAGCGCCGCCAGGCGGCCGTGAACTTCGGTTTCGCGGTTGAGGAGGCGGGTGAGCTGTTCGACTTTTTCCGAGAGCTCCACGCCGACGGCCAGCCGGTCCCCCGGCCAGCTCGAGGCCTCCCAGGACTCCCCCAGGGCCTGGGCCAGCGAGCGGGATAGCGAGCGGAGTTTCCAGGAATGGCTCAGGTAGTGAACGGTGCTGCGCGGGCGGCGTCCCTGCTTCAAGAGCCGCCGCCACGAGCGCCCCAGCCTGCCGGGCAGTCTGACGGGCAGTCTGACGGATTCCGCTGGTTCCATAAGTCCTGCACCGTCCTCCGGCAATCCGCGCAATTCCTTCAAAGCTGGTCCTTCGAGTGTGGCCAAGGAGCCTCAAGGTCCCATCAAGGGCGGGCAAGTATTCCGGCAAGTCTGGGCCACGCCAGGCCGGTCAATGGCCGACCGCCCCGGAATGTCGAGTGCTGCACCCGACTTTCAACCCTCGTTGTCAGGTCTATGACATGCTTCACGGGCCCTAATACTGTAGAAGTAGAGGCATGCCTTCCATGCCCGAACCGCGCCGTGCCGTTGTGATTGAGGACGATCCGGACATCCGAGGCCTCCTTGTCCGGATCCTGACCAAGCAGGGTTTCGAGGTCACCCACGCTGAAGCCGGCCTGCCCGGCGTGGAGGAGGTCCGCCGCGCCAAGCCGGATCTCATCACACTGGACCTGAACCTCCCGGACGTGGACGGGCTGGAAGTCTGCAAACTCCTCCGTGAATTCTCTGATGCCTTCATCGTGATGCTCACCGCCCGTGCCGACGAACTGGACAAGCTCACGGGCTTGGACAACGGCGCCGATGACTACATCAGCAAGCCATTCAGCCCGCGCGAACTCCAATCCAGGATCAACGCCCTGTTCCGCCGCCGGCAGCCGTCCGCCGCGGACACAGCCGTGGCGAGCGAGCTGGAACGCGCCACGGAGGTCCAGCAGAGCCTGCTACCCCAGGAGGACGTCCGGGTGGACGGGTACGACGTCGCCGGCGTCTTCCGCCCCTCCCGCAGCGTCGGCGGTGACTTCTACGATTGGTACCGCACGCGGGAGGGCCTGCACCTGACGTTCGCCGATGCCATGGGCAAGGGCATGGGCGCCGCCCTCATCGCGGCCACCGTCCGGGCCGTCATGCGGTCCACGGGACAGCGCCAGGACCTGGACGCCGCCTTCGCCTCCGCCAGCACCACCATCGCGGCGGACCTGGATTCCTCCAACTCATTTGTCACCCTCTTCCACGCCCGCCTGGACGCCGCTTCCGGCGTCGTCAGCTATGTCGACGCCGGCCACGGACTGGCGCTGCATGTCACCGCAGAGGGGTCGGCGCACCGTCTTCCCAGCGGCGGTCCGCCCGTGGGCGCCTGGGCCGGATCCGCCTGGCCGCAGTCCGCCGTCGGCCTGGCCCCGGGAGACTCCCTGGTGGTGGCCAGCGACGGCGTGCTGGACGTTTTTGACTCGGTGGAGCAATTCACTGAGGCGGTGCTCGCCGCAGCCCATGGCCAGGTTTCTGCGCAGTCCGCCAGCGACGCCATCATGGCACTGGCCCCTGCCGAAACCGCCGAGGATGACGTCACCGTAGTGGTGGTCCGCCGCCTGCCTGAGCCAGCCCCGGCATGACGCGCTTCTGGACCCGCCTGGTGGTGGTCCTGACGGTCATATTCGGCCTGAACTATGTGGGCTGGCGCTGGGCGTCCTCGCTGAACTGGGACGCCTGGTGGATCGCCGTGCCCTTGGTGCTGGCTGAGACCTACAGCCTGATCGACGTGATGCTGTTCGGGATGACCGTGTGGCAGCTCAAGATCCGCAAGGGAGCCCCCGCGCCGCCCCACGATGCCACCGTGGACGTCTTCATCACCACATACAACGAAGACCTGGACATGGTGATGACCACTGCCCTGGCGGCCCAGAAGATCCGGCACCCGCACAGCACCTGGATTCTCGACGACGGCGCCCGCCCCGAGCTGAAGGCCCTCGCCGAAGAGCACGGGCTGGGTTATGTGACGCGGAGCGAGGACTGGACCAGCAACGTGCCGCGCCACGCCAAGGCCGGCAACCTGAACAACGCCCTGATGGTCACGCACGGCGAATTCCTGCTGATCCTGGACGCGGACCAGGTCCCCGAACCGGACATCCTGGAAAAGACCCTCGGCTATTTCAACAACCGCCGGGTAGCCCTGGTCCAGACCCCGCAATACTTCAGCAACGTGCCCGCCCACGATCCACTCGGCAGCCAGGCACCCCTGTTCTACGGCCCCATCCAGCAGGGCAAGGACGGCTGGAACGCGGCGTTCTTCTGCGGCTCCAACGCCATCCTGCGCCGCGACGCACTGATGCAGCTGGGCCTGGTGGGCTACGTCAAGGAGACTGAAAAGAGCATCCGCCGTGCCCTCACGGCTTCCCGGTCCGCCATCCGCCAGGCGCGGAAATCCGCTGACATGGACACCCCGCTCGTAGCTGAAGTGCTGGACGCGGTGGAGGCCGCCACCCGCGAAGCCCAGGAGCAGCTGGCCGCCGGACAGCCGTTGAGCGAGATCACCTACCGGGTCCGCCGGCGCGTGGACGCGGCCGTGCAGACGCTGGTCCAGGCTGACATGTCCGCGCTGCAGGCCGACCTCGAAGAGATCGCCGCCATGGAACTCGCCCAGGTGGGTGACGCCGGCGTCCCAGTCGTGGCCGACGACGCCGTCCAGCGCATGTCGGCCCGTGACTGGTCGCCGCTCGGCGCGCTGGAATCCGTGCAGGCCGTCCTGGATGCCCTGAGCGTTGAGCGCAACGACGAAGCCCAGCCGGTCATGCCGCTGGCCACCATCTCCGTCACCGAGGACATGGCCACGGCAATGCGCATGCACGCCATGGGCTGGGAAAGCGTCTACCACCACGAGATCCTGGCCTATGGACTGGCGCCCGAGGACCTCAAGACCATGCTGACCCAGCGCCTCCGCTGGGCGCAGGGGACCATGCAGGTGCTGCTGCGCGAGAACCCGCTGGTGCAGAAAGGCCTGAAGATCGGCCAGCGGCTCATGTACTTTGCCACCATGTGGACCTACCTGAGCGGCTACGCGGCGGTCATCTACTTCGCCGCCCCCATCATCTACCTGCTGCTGGGCGTCCTGCCCGTGGCCAGCCTCAGCTGGGACTTCTTCCTGCGGTTCATCCCGTTTATGGTCGCCAACCAGGTGCTGTTCGCGGTGGCCGGCCGGGGAATCCCCACCTGGCGCGGGCAGCAGTACAGCCTGGCGCTGTTCCCCACCTGGATCAAGGCGTGTTCGACGGCGGCCCGGAACGTCTGGTTCGGCCGCCCCCTCGGGTTCGCCGTCACCCCCAAAGCCCGCCAGACCGGCGGCCCCAGCTGGAGCCTCATCCGGCCCCAGATTGTGGTGAGTGTGCTGCTGGCGGTGGCCGCCGTCGTCGGGATTATCCGCCTGGCCACGGGACTGGCGGAGCCGCTTGGCACGCTGGTGAACGTGGGCTGGGTTATTTTTGACCTGGTGGTCATGAGCATCCTGGTCCGGGCTGTTTTGTACAAGGGCTACGAACCCGCTGTGGACGTTGATGCTGGAGAGAGGAAAGCCGATGGAGTTTAGTTACGTGGTCAAGGATTCGTACGCGGAGGTCAAGGCGGACGGGCGGCTGAACATGGTGTCCGCGCCCAAGCTGCGCGAATTCGTCACCGATGTGATCGCCGGCGGTTCCTCGCGGATCGTGGTGAACCTGGAGAACACGGCGTTTATGGATTCCTCCGGCCTCGGCGCGCTGATCGGCTGCCTCAAGGCCGCCCGTCAGGCCGGCGGGGACCTGCGCATCGCCGCCGTCCAGCCGCAGGTCAAAATGGTTCTTGAGCTGACCAGCATGGACCGGGTGTTGACTGCCTACGCCTCCGCCGACGATGCGTTCAGCAATGACTGAGGTCCTGGCCCGGCGGACGTTCCGGGGACTGTCCGCTGCTGAGTCCATCGACTCCGTCCACAACGAACTGGACAAACTCTGGGAGGACGCCCCGTTCGTCCAGGCCATGGACCAGATGACCTTCACCACGGCGGTGATCGAGGCCGCGTCCAACATCGTCCAGCACGCGCGGCCGGCCAAGGCGCAGAAACCCGTGGAGCTGGGAGTGGACATCAGCGTCCAGCCCACCCTCCTGCAGGCCCGGGTCAGTGCGTTCTTCGCCAAGCCGCCGTTCGGCCCCCTGGAACCGGGAACCCCGGACGACGATTCCGAGTCCGGCCGCGGCCTGGCGCTCATCGAGGCGCTGGTCACCACCGTGACCTTCGAACGGCAGGACGGCACCAACACCTGGATCCTGTCCCGGACGTCACAGCCCTGACCCTCCCCACCCCCGGTTGCTCTATCACCTATAGCTCCCATTCGGCCGTTTTGGCAGCTATACGTGATAGAGCAACGGCAATGATGAGTAGGCTAGAGCGCATGTCTTTTGAAGAATCCCCCGCTGAGCGCCGCGAGGTCACTGTCCGCCGGGCACCGAAATATGTGCCGTTCCTCATCCTCGGCGCCCTGATGGGCGCAGCGGTAGCTGCCGCCGTCGCATACGGTCTCCCCGGTGACGAATCCTTCGAGCGCGGCTCGGTGTTCGGTTTCTTCCTGGTGATGTTCGGCGCCGGCGGCGCGGTGCTGGGCGCCGTGGTGGCCCTGCTGCTGGACCGGCGGAGCGTCAAGCGCCAGAAACGCGCCATCGTGGAAGCCGTCCCGGATTCAGAGCCCGACGACGGCGCGCAGCCCTAGGTTCCAACACCGTCGTCCGGCCTCCGGGCACAGTCACAATGCCGGCGGCGGAAAAGTCGTACCGCATCTCGTGAGATAATCGACCAGTGGCACGCGGCGATGGAAAACTTTCTCATGATCTTCTCCCTGGCGAAAAGGGACCTCAGGACGCTTGTGGCGTTTTCGGGGTCTGGGCGCCAGGTGAAGAAGTAGCAAAACTAACCTATTACGGGCTGTATGCATTGCAGCACCGCGGTCAGGAGTCGGCTGGTATAGCTACCAGTGACGGCAAGCGGATCAACGTCTACAAGGACATGGGCCTCGTATCCCAGGTCTTCGACGAGACCACGCTGAACACCCTCACCGGGCACCTGGCGGTGGGACACTGCCGCTACTCCACCACCGGAGCCAGCCACTGGGCCAACGCCCAGCCCACCCTCGGCGCCACCAGCACCGGCACGGTTGCCCTGGCGCACAACGGCAACCTGACCAACACGGCCGAGCTCAACGCCATGATCATGGAACGCAACGGCGGCCAGCTCAGCGGCGAAATGAAGCAGGGCAACACGTCGGACACCGCCCTGGTCACGGCACTGCTTGAAGGCGAGGAGGGCAAGACCCTCGAACAGACCGCCATGGAGCTGCTGCCGAAGATCAAGGGCGGTTTCTGTTTCGTGTTTATGGACGAAGGCACCCTCTACGCGGCACGCGATACCTACGGCATCCGCCCACTGGTCCTGGGCCGGCTGGAGCGCGGCTGGGTGGTTGCCTCCGAGCAGTCCGCCCTGGCCACCGTGGGCGCCAGCTTCATCCGCGAAATCGAGCCGGGTGAATTCATCGCCATCGACGAGGACGGCGTGCGTTCCAAGCGCTTCGCGGAGGCGACGCCGGCCGGCTGCGTTTTCGAATACGTTTACCTCGCCCGTCCGGATGCCGCCATCGCGGGACGCTCCGTGTACGAGTCCCGTGTGGAGATGGGCCGCCAGCTGGCCCGCGAAAACACCCAGGACGCGGACATCGTCATCCCGGTCCCGGAGTCCGGCACCCCCGCGGCCGTGGGCTACGCCGAGGAATCCGGCATCCCGTTCGCGCATGGCTTCGTCAAGAACTCCTACGTGGGCCGCACGTTCATCCAGCCCTCGCAGACCCTGCGCCAGCTGGGCATCCGGCTCAAGCTGAACGCCCTCGAGTCCGTGATCCGCGGCAAGCGCGTCGTGGTGGTGGATGACTCGATCGTCCGCGGCAACACCCAGCGCGCCATTGTCCGGATGCTCCGCGAGGCCGGCGCCGCGTCCGTCCACATCAAGATCTCCTCCCCGCCGGTCAAATGGCCGTGCTTCTACGGGATCGACTTCGCTTCCCGCGCGGAACTGATTGCCAACGGCGCCACCATCGAGGAAATCTCCCAGGCCATCGGCGCCGATTCCCTGGCGTACATTTCCGAAGACGGCATGATCAACGCCACCAGGCAGCCGCGCGAGCGCCTCTGCACGGCCTGTTTCACCGGCACGTACCCCATCGAGCTCCCGGGCGCGGACAAACTGGGCAAGAACCTGCTGGAGCGTACCGACCTCGGCGGCCTCACCCCGTCGCCCTCTGCCCTCCCCGGCGCAACGGCGGCCCTTGCGATCGACGCCGAGGAGGACCCGGCGGAGAAGGCCGGCGCCACCGGCTGCGATCCGGGACCGGACGCCGAGTTCGAGAACCTGCTCACCGAAGAAGACCACGTGCCTGCGATCCGCCACGAAGCCACCATCCCCGGCGCTGAAAAGAAAGAGTCCGTATGACTTCCGCAACCCCCGCCGCCGCCGGTAACAGCCCACTGATCCCCGCAGGCATCACGTACGCCTCCGCCGGTGTTGACGTTGAAGCCGGCGACCGCGCCGTGGAGCTGATGAAGGGTGCCGTGAAGGCCACCCACAATTCCTCCGTCATCGGCGGAGTGGGCGGCTTCGCCGGCCTGTACGACGTCTCGCGCCTGCTGACCTTCAAGCGCCCGCTGCTGGCCACGTCCACCGATGGCGTGGGCACCAAGGTTGCCATTGCCCAGGCCATGGACATCCACGACACCATTGGCTTTGACCTGGTGGGCATGGTGGTTGACGACATCGTCGTAGTAGGCGCCGAGCCGCTCTTTATGACCGATTACATCGCCTGCGGCAAGGTTGTCCCCGAGCGTATCGCGGACATCGTCCGCGGCATCGCCGCGGCCTGCTCCGTGGCCGGCACCGCCCTGGTGGGCGGCGAAACCGCCGAGCACCCCGGACTGCTGGGCGAGCACGAATACGATGTTGCCGGTGCCGCCACCGGTGTTGTCGAGGCCTCCGACCTGCTGGGCCCGGACCGCGTCCGCGCCGGCGACGTTGTGATTGGTATGGCCTCCTCCGGCCTGCACTCCAACGGCTACTCCCTGGTCCGCCGCGTCATCAACCACGCCGGCTGGGCACTGGACCGCCAGGTCTCCGAACTCGGCCGCACGCTGGGCGAGGAACTGCTGGAACCCACCCGCGTCTACGCTGCAGACTGCCTGGACCTTGCCCGCGCCTTCCCGGTGAACAGCGCCAACGCCGTGCACGGCTTCAGCCACGTCACCGGCGGCGGCCTGGCCGCCAACCTGGCCCGCGTCCTGCCGCAGGGCCTCGTGGCCACCGTGGACCGCGCCACCTGGGAGCTTCCGGCCATCTTCAAGCTGGTCTCCGAGCTGGGCAACGTCCCGCTGGCCGACCTCGAGCGCACCCTGAACCTCGGCGTGGGCATGGTGGCCATCGTGTCCGCCGAAGCCGCCGACGCCGCCGTGGCCCGCCTCAACGACCGCGGCGTCCCGTCCTGGATCATGGGCACCGTCACCGCGGACTCGGATTCCATCCTCAAGACCGGTCCGGACTACGTCCAGGGCGCCAAGGGTGTGGACGGCGGCGCCGTCCGCTTGGTCAACGCCTACGCCTAAACCCTCATCGAGTGCTCCGCAACCGCCCTTTTGAACCTTGAAAACGGCGGTTGCGGAGCACTCGATGCGTTAAGCGTCAGGCGCTAAACCTCCAGCAGGCTGAACACACCGCCCTGCGGGTCCTTGAGGGTGGCCGTGGCGCCGGGAGTATCGTCGTCATCCGGCTCCGGCGCGATCAGCACTTCCGCGCCCGCCGCCACGGCTTTCCGCACGGCATCGGCCACGTCGGTGACGCCGAAGTAGATCTGCCACCTGGCAGGCGCCTCGGCCGCGACGATCCCGGCCACCTCCGCGCCGTTCACCATCAGCGTGCTGTACGTCCCGCCGTCGTCCTGGGGATACTCGGTCACCTCGTGGCCGAACAGCTGCTGGAAGAACCCGACGGCGGCCCGCGGCTCGGGCGTCATCAGCTCCGTCCAGGACAGCGCACCGGCCTCGTTGTACCGGCCGGAGCCCGTGTGCGTTCCGGGCTGCCACACGCCGGTGGTCCCGCCGCCGGGAGGATCCACAAACACCATCACGCCGGTGTCCGCCACTTCCTCGGGGCCGAACTGCACTGCGCCGCCGGCGTGGGGAACTTCCTCGGCCAGCGCACCGGCGTCCTCGGCCGCGAAGTAGATGTTCCATTGGGCGTGCGTGCCGAGAGATTCCTGGTGCGGGTTCTGCGGCGCCACCACGGCCACCAGGTCCTCCCCCACGAACGCCTGGGCATAGCTGCGCCCATCGGGCGTGGGCAGGTCCTTGAAGGTCCACCCGAACACCGCTGCGTAGAAGGCCTTGGCTGCCTCCACGTCCCGGGTCTGGACGTCAGCCCAGCACGGTTCACCGTGGCGGTAGCTGGTGGATGAGGAGTTTCCTGGCATGGGAGGTCCTTTCGCGGGCGGCACACGCATCAACGCCTCCAGTCAACACCAAAAAGCCCGCCACCGGCACCGGGTTCCGGCGCAGGCAACGGGCCTGCTAACTGAGGCCAGCACCGCGGGTCCGCTGGGATCCGGGGTGCTGAAAAGAAGCGCTGTACTAACGAACGGCGTCCGAACGTACTGCAGCGTCGCGGGGCCGGGCGCCTTGCGGCGGGGCCGGCGTGCAACAACTAGCCGATCCGACGGGTGTGTACCTCGTCGTCGTCTTCTTCCAAATCGTCCGCGTACTTATCCACATAAGCCGAATAATCCGGTTCAACCGGGTCATTCGCGAAATGGCTCGTGGCACGACCTTCAGGACCTTTGAGCTCTCGCTGAAGGGCCGAATAGTCAGTGTTCGGGGAATAGTACTTAATATCCCGAGCCTGCTTGGTAGCTTTTGCCTTTTGACGGCCGCGCCCCATGGCGTGACCCCCTTTTGTACTCGGACCGGAGGTGGTCACCTTGGCTATCGGTGAGGCCCCGGAATGTTTGGTCAATTTGTCGTAACACCTAGATTACATGCTTTCCGCGCCCGGTGCGCCCCGGCCCGTGCGCGCGGACGCCATGTCGGGTACCCTATCCGCGGCGACGCGCGGGGTTCCCGGCTTTTTTGTTGGATAGAGTCTCTTCATCAGCTGCCGATCCGGGTGCATGGGGCGTGCAGCATCACGAGGCGACACCCAGGAGGGGTATCCGGATGGAGAACCAGGAATCGCGCCCCGTCCCGCCCAAACCCGGCGCTCCGCCCACCGCGGGGTTGCCGCAGGTGGCGGTCACGGCGCCTGCCATGGAGGGCCCGGTCCGGAAGCCCCGGCAGGTCGCGTCTACTTTCCTGAAGGCCGTCTTTGTGGTGGTTCTGCTCGGCGTGGTGGGAGGCCTGGTGTGGCTCGCCGTGTGGCTGGATTCCGAGGCGCCCCAGACGTCCGACGACGGCGGCTCGGGGATCGTGGAAATCTCACCCACTCCCCTGGTCACGCCACTCCCGCTCCCCCGTGAGGGTGTGGAGCCGCCGGACTACCGGCTGGGCGACTGCTTCAAGGATTTTGACCCCGAGGCTTTGCGGTCAACGGTGGTGGCCTGCGATACAGGCCACTCAGCCCAGCTTGTGGCCGTTTTCCGCTACCCCGCCGTCGGCTCCTATCCGGGCCGGGAGGCCCTTGCCGCCAAGGCCCTGGAGGCCTGCCAGGCGGCCAAGCTGGGACCGGCAGCGAACGAGTACACGCTGAACTTCCAGCGGGCCTACCCCAGCAGCACCAGTTGGGAATCAGGCGACCGGCGCGTGGACTGCTACGTCACAGCCGACGGCGGGAACGTCATCAACGCCAGCGCACTGCCCTAACAGACCGCATTACACGCGAACGGATACAGAGCCTACGGCTTCATTGCATTCGGCGGTTCGCTGGTTTGACCTTTGGGCTGGGGGTTTAGACTCGGGGCATGTCAGCTCTTTGGGGGACGCAGACTCAGCGCACACGGGTCCTGTTCGTTTCGGCCGCACTTGTGGTATCGCTGACGGGCTGTGAGCACGGTGGCCCGGCTGAGGGTGCGGCTGGCTCCTCGTCCCAAGGCGCAACGGCGCAGCCCGGCAAATACAAACTGCACTTCCTGTGCGAAGGACCCGCCGACGTCGAGTTGTCATTGGCGAGCTGGGCAGGCGCCGCCGTTCTGGAACCAGTCCGTGTCGCGTGCGACGGCGGGGTGTTCGCGGCGCAAGTGAAGCTGGACACCGACGGTGCAGACTTCACCATGAATCCCGGCAGCGGCCCAGACGGACGCTATGCCTTCAGGCTCGTTCCCGCTTCGTAGCGGCTTGGAGGAAATTGAGCGCGATGACTGGCGCAGTTTCTGTTGCCAAGCCTGCTGGCGGCGCCCGACCCGATCATCGTCAACGTGACCTCGCGCCTGGGCTCCCTGTCGGCCAGGCCAGCGGTACGTTCGCAGACCTGTCAACAAGTTATGCCTACAAGATGTCCAAGGCGGCGCCGAACATGCTGACCATCGCGTTGGCTCAGGACCTTCAGGGGCGGGTGTGGCCGACAAGACACAGTCCAACATCTACCTGCCAACAGACCTAGTCAAGCAGGTCAAACACGCAGCAATCGAACGCGGACTATCACTGTCGTCGTTCGTCGAAGAAACGCTGACCCAGGCCCTCAACAAGGAAGGTTCAACCAAATGAGAGTTACTCCGATCCGCTTCGTGCGGAACATCGAGCTCGCCAACAAGTTTTATTCCACCCTTGGGTTGAACGAGAACGCTGCAGCAACAAGCGGAACCTGGGCGGACCTGTACGGCAACGGCGGGCAACTTCGGCTCCACATTGCCCAAGCGGGAACCACACACTCAGATGCCGGAGCAGTAGCGCTGCACTTCTCCACGGACGAAAAGCTGGAGCTCACCGCAGAGCGACTAAGAGCTGCCGGATATGCCCCGTCGGACATCATGGACGAAACGTTCGGCCGTTTCATCACCGTCAATGACCCTGACGGATACCGCATCCAAGTCAACGAAATGGATGCGGACCACCAAAACCTCAGCTATGAAATACGGGAATCTGCTGCCCCGAAATAGGGTTCGCCCGAGCCTTGCAGGACCGCTATTCCTTCCGCCGCACCACCAGGCCCGTGCCGGCCGGAGCACCGCCGTCGGGCGCTGCCAGAGCCTCCAGTCCTTCGATGGTGAGTTCGTCGACGTCGGCCGCGGTGTCCACGAGCACCGTGTCACCGTCCGCGATGTCGCCGGACAGGATGGCCCTGGCCAGACGGTCACCGATCTCGCGCTGCACCAGCCGGCGGAGCGGCCGGGCACCGTACGCGGAATCGAAGCCGGACATGGCCAGCCAGGCGCGGGCGCCGTCAGACACGTCCAGGGAGAGCCGGCGATCACGCAGCCTCCTGCCGAGCTCGGCCACCTGCAGTTCCACAATCTCCGCCAGCTCGTCAACGGTCAGGGCCTCGAACAGCACAATCTCGTCCAGCCGGTTCAGGAACTCCGGCTTGAAGGACGCGTTGACGGTGGCCATGACCGCGGCCCGCTTGGCCTGCGCGTCCAACGACTGGTCCACCAGGAACTGACTGCCCAGGTTGGACGTCAGCACCAGGATGGCGTTGCGGAAGTCCACGGTCCTGCCTTGGCCATCGGTGAGGCGGCCGTCGTCGAGCACCTGCAGGAGGATGTCAAAGACCTCCGGATGGGCCTTCTCCACCTCGTCCAGCAGGATCACGGAGTACGGCCGACGGCGGACGGCCTCCGTCAGCTGGCCGCCCTCCTCGTAGCCGACGTATCCCGGAGGGGCGCCCACCAGCCGCGCCACCGAGTGCTTCTCGCCGTACTCGGACATGTCCAGCCGCACCATGGCGCGTTCGTCGTCGAACAGGAAATCCGCGAGCGCCTTGGCCAGCTCCGTCTTGCCTACGCCCGTGGGCCCCAGGAACAGGAACGAACCCGTGGGCCGGTTGGGATCGCTGATGCCGGCCCGGGCACGGCGGACAGCGTCGGACACCGCGGCCACCGCCTTGGACTGGCCGATCAGGCGCTTGCCGAGCTCCTGCTCCATATGGAGCAGCTTCTGGCTTTCGCCCTGCAGCATTCGCCCGGCCGGAATGCCGGTCCACGCCGAAATGACCTCGGCAATGTCGTCCGCCGTGACCTCGTCAGCCACCATCTGGGCAGTCTTGTCCGTCACCGCCTCTTCGGCTGCGGCGGCCGCGTTCAGCTCCCGCTCCACTGCCGGAATCTCGCCATAGAGGATCCGCGACGCAGTCTCCAGGTCGCCTTCACGCTGCGCCTTGTCCGCCGTGGAGCGGAGCTCATCCAGCTTGGCCTTCAGGTCGCCCACCCGGTTGAGTCCAGCCCTTTCTGCGGCCCAGCGCGCATTCAGCGCGTCCAGCTCCTCGCTCTTGTCGGCCTTGTCCGCGCGGAGGGCGGCCAGGCGCTCCACCGAGGCGGCATCCTTCTCGTTCGCGAGGGCCAGTTCCTCCATGGTCAGCCGGTCCACGGCACGGCGCAGCTGGTCGATCTCCTCCGGTGCGGAGTCGATCTCCATCCGCAGCCGCGAGGCGGCCTCGTCCACGAGGTCGATGGCCTTGTCCGGCAGCTGGCGGCCGGAAATGTAGCGGTTGGACAGGGTTGCGGCGGCTACCAGCGCAGAGTCGGCGATGGTGACCTTGTGGTGCGCCTCGTAGCGTTCCTTGAGTCCGCGGAGGATCCCGATGGTGTCCTCCACGCTGGGCTCACCCACGTACACCGGCTGGAACCGGCGCTCCAGGGCCGGGTCCTTCTCGATGTTCTCACGGTACTCATCCAAGGTGGTGGCACCGATCAGCCGCAGCTCACCGCGGGCCAGCATGGGCTTGAGCATGTTGCCGGCATCCATCGATGACTCCCCCGTGGCACCGGCGCCCACCACCGTGTGGATCTCGTCGATGAAAGTGACAATCTGGCCGTCCGAATTCTTGATCTCCTCCAGGACGGCCTTGAGCCGCTCCTCGAACTCGCCGCGGTACTTCGCCCCGGCCACCATGGACGCGAGGTCGAGGGCGATCAGATTCTTGCCCCTCAGGCTTTCCGGGACATCGCCCGCCACGATCCGTTGGGCGAGCCCTTCGACGACGGCGGTCTTGCCTACGCCCGGCTCGCCGATGATGACGGGGTTGTTCTTGGTGCGGCGGCTCAGCACCTGGATGATGCGCCGGATCTCGGTGTCGCGGCCAATCACCGGGTCCAGCTTGCCCGCACGCGCCATCGCGGTGAGGTCAGTGCCAAACCTCTCCAGCGACTGGAATGTGTTTTCCGGGTCCGGCGTGGTGACCTTGCGGTCGCCGCGAACACCCGGCAGGGCGGCGAGCAGCGCTTCATGGGAGGCACCGGCGTCGCGCATTAACCGCCCGACGGCGTCGCTCCCGGCAGAGAGCCCCAACAGCAGCACTTCGGTGGAGACATACGTGTCACCCAGCCGGTCCGCTTCATTCTTGGCGTTCTGGATGGCCTGCAGGGCGGGCCGGGACAGCTGCGCCTGCTGTGTGGAGCCGCCCGACGTTGCCGGCAGCGCCTTGATGGCACCGCTCGCCTGCACGCTGACGGTATCCGGGTCGGCGCCCGTGGCGCGGAGAAGCGCGACGGCGACGCCCTCCCGCTGATCCATCAGCGCCTTGAGCAGGTGGGCGGGTTCCACCTGGGGATTCCCTGCCGTGGAGGCGTTCATGGCTGCTGCCGAGAGAGCCTCCTGGCTCTTGGTGGTGAATTTGACGTCCAAAGAGAGCTCCTTCCGGGGATGCGCTTTTTCGCTAAGTTGAGTCTACAACGCTCAACTTTGAGGAAATGCCCTCTACGCCCCATGTTTGCCGACGGCGAACTGCCTGTCCAGAGCCGAGCGCTGCCCATGGAAGAATCCGATCCCGGCACCCCTCCGCCACGGCCCGCAAAGCCCTGGCCGAAGCGAGCCCCGAAGCGGCCGAGCCGGCATGAAAATGTGGATGGACTGGGCGGCCAAGGCCGGCGACGGCATTGTTGACCTCGGCACACCGCTGGGCGCCACCAAAGTCATGGACGGCTCGTCCGTCGCTGATACGGCAGCCACAGTGGGCGGCTACAGCATCATCCAGGCCGAGGATCTGGACGCCGCCGTTGCCCTGATGGACGGCCACCCGCACTTCATGTCCGGCGCAGGCGCCACTATCGAGATCCACGAAACCCTCGATATCCCGGGGATGTAGGGCAGGCGGCTCCCCCAATGAGCCACCCGCCCGGTGGTCTGTTAGGCCAGTCAGATCAGGAGCAGGACATCGCCAGCGCAGGACGGATAGCGGGCGGCCACCGTTTTCACCGTTCCGCCGGTTTCCAGGTACGTGGTGCCCAGGCGGACGGACTTCAGCGATGTTGAGTTGCAGTGCTTGGCCGTGATGACCCAGCTTGCGACGCTGACCAGCCTACCCGCGTATTCCGCCTCTTCAGCCGGGGTAGATGGCGACGGCGCCGGCCTTGATCACGAAGTACACCTGCATGCCCGGCGCCAGCCCGAGATCAACAGAGGCAGCCGGCGTGATGTCCGCACTCAGCTGCCCGCCCTCCCCGGCGCGGACCCGGATCCCGTCCCCGTGCGGCTCCAGGTCGGTAATGGTCACGGCGAAGGAGTTCCGCGGGCTGCCATGCGCTTCGGTGAGGAAAACGGAAACGGCCGACGGCGGAAAGACAGCCACGCCCGGCTGCCCGGTAGGGAGCGGGGCGGCTGCGTCGCGGTGGCCATAGAGGTTGAGGGCACCGGCCCGCAGACCGTGTTCGGTCAGGTGGCCGGCCACAAAGTTGAGCCCGGCGAGTCCGGCCGCGAACCGGCTGCGCGGGCGCTGGAGGATGTCGCGGGTGGGGCCTTCCTCGCTGATCCGCCCGTTTTCGAGGATGACCACCCGGTCGGCCAGCATCAGGGCATCCAGGACGTCGTGGGTGATGATGACGGCGCGGCGGCCGGCCAGCACGCGCTTGAGCAGGCGCCGGAGCAGCGGCGCCGCATGGATATCCAGAGCGGCCATCGGTTCGTCCAGGAGGAGGAGCCCGGGGTCGGCGGCGAGCGCCCGCGCCACCGCAACGCGCTGCGCCTGGCCGCCGGAGAGCTCGGCCGGTCGGCGGGACTGCAGCTCCGTCGCCTCCACTTCCGTGAGCCACCGCAGGGCGGACTCCCGCGCGGCCTGCTTCGAGGCCCCCGCACTCCGGGGTCCGAAGGCCACGTTCTCCAGCACGCTCAGGTGCGGGAACAGCAGCGGTTCCTGGGCCAGGAGCGCCGTGCCGCGCCGGTGCGGAGCCGTCCATTCGCCGCGTCCGGCGGTGAGGTCGAACAGCGTCTTGCCGTCCAGTTCGGCCGTGCCCGAGTCCGGGTGCAGCAGGCCCGCGATGACGTTCAGCAGGGTGGATTTGCCCGCGCCATTGGCTCCCATAACGGCCACCGTTTCGGCCGGGCCCAGCGCGAGGGAGACGTCGAACTCGCGGCTGGCCACGGCGGCCTGAACCGAGAACGTCACCGGACCGCACCGCCCTGGCCGGGCGCCGGCGTCGTGCGTTCCCCGCTTAGTGCTGGGGCCCGTTCGGCGGCGCGGGGACTGCGGTACGCGAGCGCCACCACGGCAACCGCCACCGCCACGAGGACCAGGGAAAGCGCGACGGCGGCATCGGCGTCCGTTTCCCGCTGCAGGTAGATTTCCAGCGGCAGGGTCCGGGTCACCCCCTGCAGGCTGCCCGCGAACGTGAGGGTGGCGCCGAATTCGCCCAGGCTGCGGGCGAAGGACAGCACTGCGCCGGAGGCCAGCCCCGGCAGCACGAGCGGGAGAGTGACACGGCGGAGCACCGTGGTGGGCCCGGCGCCGAGCGTCGCGGCCACCGCTTCGTACCGGTTCCCGGCGGTCCGCAGTGCACCCTCGAGGCTGACCACCAGGAACGGAAGGGCCACAAACGTCTGGGCCAGGATGACCGCCGTCGTTGAAAAGGCGATCTGCAGGCCAGCCACTTCCAGCGTCCGGCCCAGCAGCCCCTGCCGCCCGAACGTGTACAGGAGTGCGATGCCGCCCACCACGGGCGGAAGAACCAGCGGGAGCAGGACCAGTGAGCGGAGGAAGCGCTGGCCGGGGAAGCTGCCGCGGGCCAGGACCAGGGCCAGCGGCACACCCAGCACGATACACAGGACGGTGCTGGCCGCGGACGTGCGCAGGCTCAACCCAAGGGCCTGCAGCGACGCTTCCGACGTGATCAGCGGGATGAACTGGGCCCAGTTGACCTTCGCCACCATGGCCGCGAGCGGTAGCACCACGAACAGGCCACCCGCAGCCGCAAGGACGTAAATCCAGCGTGGGACGCCGCCATACCCGCCGTTCCTGGCCTGTCTCATGCTCTCCTTGGGTGCGGCTTACTTACGGGGCGCCGAAGCCGGCCGCGCGCAGGGTTTTCTGCCCGTCGGCGCCGGTCACCATCGCGATGAAGGCTGCCGCCAGTTCCTTGTTCCGGCTCGAGCCTACTGTGGCGATTGGATACGTGTTGACTGCCTTGCCGGATTCGTCGAACGGGATCCCCTTGACCTTGCCTCCGGCGCCTTTGACGTCGGTGACGTAGACCAGCCCGGCGTCGGCCTCGCCCGAGGTGACCTTGCCCAGGACGTCCGTCACCGATGACTCCTCGCTGACCGGCGAAAGGGTCACTCCCGCCGCCTTTTCCACTGTGTCCGCAGCCGCCCCGCACGGAACCTGGCTGGCACAGACAACCACCTTGACGCCTGGCTTGGCCAGGTCCGCGAAGGACGCGATCGACGCCGGATTGGACGGCGGGACGGCGATCTCCAGGACGTTGGTGGCGAAGTTCTTCGCGGTCCCGTCCAGGAGCTTGGCCTCGGCCAGCTTGGTCATGTTCTTGGTGTCGGCGGAGGCAACAACATCGGCCGGTGCGCCCTGGGTGATCTGGGTGACCAGGTCCGAGGAACCGGCGAAGCTCAGCACGATCTTGGTGCCGGGGTTCTTCGCCTCGAAGTCGCTGGCCAGCTGGGTGAATGTGGCCTTGAGCGACGCGGCTGCGAAGACCATGATGGTCCCGGAGACCTGGCCGGCGGCGTCCGGGGAATGCGACGCGGCGGGCTGTGTGGCCGTGGACGTCGTAGCCGGTGCGCACGCGGCGAGGCCCAGCATGAGGGCAGCCGTGATTATGACGGGGGTGCCGTGTTTGAGGGTGCTCAAATGATGCTCTTTCCGTGCGGGGTTTCGATGATGACCGTGGTTGCTTTGACCACCGCGGTGGCCACGGAGCCCAGTTCCAGGCCCAGGTCGCGGACGGCTTCACTGCTCATCAGCGACACCACCCGGAACGGCCCGCACTGGAGTTCCACCTGGGCCATGACTTTGTCCGCAGTGATCCCCGTGACCAGGCCGACGAACCTGTTGCGCGCCGAACTTCCTGAACGGTGCGGGTCCTCGGGAAGCTGCGCGAGCTTCTGGGCGTGCCTTGCCAGTTCCAGGCCGTCGACTGCCAGCCGGCCGGCGTCGTCCTTCACGGGGGTGAGGCTGCCGTTCTCTATCCAGCGCCGGACCGTGTCGTCACTGACGCCGAGGAACCGTGCTGCTTCGGATACGCGAATAGTGGGCATTTCATGATTCTAGTCCGCATTTGCGTGTTTTCTTAGTAGCTTTCGCCGCGGATCAGAAAAGGACGTGGACGCTGGTTTCGCCTCCGCCTGAGGGTTCGGGTCAACTGCCTATGGAAGGTGGTGGGCCCAAGTCCTACGCTATGTGGAGGGGAGGGGCCGCAGTCGCTGAGGAGCGTTTGTGATGAAGTGGATCAGGCCTGACAGCCCCGACTATGACCCGGCCCGGAAGGTCTTCAACGCCATGATTGACCGGCGTCCGGCGGTGATTGCCCAGTGTTCGAATGACGCGGACGTGGCCGAAGCCCTCCGCTATGGACGGGAAAATTCCCTCGCCATCGCTGTCCGTGCCGGCGGCCACTCAGTGGCCGGAATGTCCATGAACAACGACGGCCTGGTAATCGATGTCCGGCCCATGAAGTCGATCGACGTGGACCCCGAATCCGGCATCGTCACCGCCGGGGCAGGCGTCACATGGGGCGAGTTCGACCGCGCCACCCAGGAGCATGCCCTGGCCGTCACCGGCGGGCGGGCCTCCACCACCGGCGTCGCCGGCTTCACCCTGGGCGGCGGGTCAGGCTGGCTGGAGCGGTCCTTCGGGTTCGCGTGCGACAGTCTCGTCTCGGTGGACCTGGTGACGGCCGACGGCGAGCGCGTCACCGCGAGCGCCCGGGAAAACCCGGAACTCTTCTGGGCCCTCCACGGCGGCGGCGGCAATTTCGGCGTGGCCACGTCCTTCACGTTCCAGGCGCACAGGCTCGGCCCCGTGGTCCATGCCGGGATGTGGCTGTGGCCCGGGGAGGCGGCCACCGACATTTCCCGGGCGTTCCGGGACCTGGCGCTGGCAGCCCCGGACCGAGTGGGCCTGGCGCTCCTCTATTTCACGGCACCGCCGGAGCCGTTTGTGCCGGAGCACCTGGTAGGAAAGATGGCCACCCTCATCGCGTACGTCTACGCGGGTGAGCCCGAGGAGGGCTCCGAACACGCCAGACCGTTCCGCGAGCTCGGGCCTGCAGTGGACCTCGTGGCCGACACCCCGTACGCCGATTTCCAGTCCTCCCTGGACGATCCGCCGGACCACTACAACTACTGGAGCGCGGACTACCACAACGAACTTCCCGACGCGGCCCTGGACTTGTTCGTGGAATCCGCCCGGAACCTTCCCGATGCCACGTCCCAGCAGCTCATCGCCCGGTGGGGCGGCGCCGTCGGCGGGAACGCTGGCGCGGCCACGCCCCTGATCAACCGGAACGCGGCCTGGGTGAGCCATCCCTACGGCATCTCGCCAACACCCGAGGAAGGCCAGCTGGCCAAGGCCTGGGTGAAGGACTTCCGCGGCAAGATTGCGCCCTATGCCACAGGCGGGGTGTGGCTCAATTTCATCGGCAACGAGGGCCAGGAGCGCATCCGCGCCGCGTTCGGAAACGGGAATTACGCGCGGCTGGCCAGGGTCAAGCATGACTTCGATCCGCGGAACGTCTTCCAGGGAAACCAGAACATCCTGCCGGCCGGCTCCTGACCGGCCCCGCGGAGAGCCGCCGCACTAGACTTCCCCCATGGCGATTTACCTTGATCCGCCGCTGTGGCCCGCCCACGGCACGCATTTTTCGCACCTCATCTCGGACACGTCGCTGGCGGAACTGCACGCCTTCGCTGCCGCGGCCGGCATCCCGGACCGGGCGTTCGACGGCGACCACTACGACGTTGCCGAGCGCCGGTTCGACGACCTCGTCGCCGCGGGCGCCATCGCCGTGGAAGCCCGGACCCTGGTTCGCAAGCTCATCGCCAGCGGGCTGCGCATCCCGGCCCGGCAGCGCAACAAGTCACTCAAGGTCCCGTTGCTGAACCGCTGGGAAGCCATCATGCCCGGACACGACGCCCTCTTCCTGGATCTGCTGGACCGCTGGAGCGAGGACCACCGCCGGTATCACGGCTGCACGCACCTGCTGGCCGTACTTGAGGCCATGGACCTGCTCACCGACCCCGCCGATCCGCCGCGGACAGTGCTGCTCGCAGCCTGGTTCCACGATGCCGTGTACCGCGGGGTCGCCGGCCAGGACGAGGAGGAATCGGCCCGGCTCGCAGAGGAGCGCCTCACGGACGCGGGGCTCCCGGCCGCCGATGTTGACGAGGTGGCCCGGCTGGTGCGGCTGACATCGGACCACCGCCCCGAGCCAGGGGACGACGACGGCGCCCTCCTCTGCGACGCGGACCTGTCAGTCCTTGGCGGCGAACCTGAGCCGTACGCCCGGTATGTGGCCGCCGTCCGGGAAGACTACGCGCACATCGGCGACGCCGACTTCGCGGCCGGCCGCGCCGCCGTCGTCCGTCATCTGCTGGAACTGGACCCCCTTTTCCACGGCGACCGCGCACGGGAACTGTGGCTCGATGCCGCCCGCCGGAACCTGCAGGGCGAGCTGGCCTGACTCTCCGCGCGACCGCCGGGAGCCTTTACGGGCACCCCGGCCGGTGCAAGACTGCTCGGATGAACCTGCGCATCCAAGCCCTCAGCATCGATTCCACCGACCCCAAAGTGCCCGCCGATTTCTGGGAGAAGGCCCTGGGGTGGCGCCGCACCTATGAGGCGGAGGACGAAATCGTGTTGGAGCCGCCAGCAGGCAGTCCGGCCGACGGCGTCAGCCCGGACCTGCTCTTCGTGAAAGTCCCGGAGCGGAAGGAGCTCAAGAACCGGCTGCACCTGGACCTTCGTCCGGACGACCAGGCCGAGGAGGTGCAGCGGCTGGAAACCCTTGGCGCGTCGCGCATTTCCGTCGGGCAGGGGCCGGAGGCCACCTGGGTGGTCATGGCTGACCCGGACGGCAACGAGTTCTGTGTGCTGCGCGCGCTGCGGTCAGAAGAGCTCGAAGCCCAGGGACTGGTCCCCGGATTCAGCGAAACCCCTGGGAACGCCGCCGGCTAGCGGTATGCGGTAACGAACGGGCTGTTAGTGGGAACGATCTGCTTGCCCAGCGGCATCAGGCTGACCGGGATGAGCTTGAGGTTGGCGATGGCCAGCGGGATGCCGATGATGGTGACCGCCATGGCAATGGCTGTCAGCACGTGGCCGATCGCGATCCAGATGCCCGCCACCACCAGCCAGATGACATTCCCCAGGAGAGGGAACACGCCCGTCCCGCCCGGCTTGTCCACCACCATGCGCCCGAACGGCCAGAGCGTGTACGCCGCAATCCGGAACGACGCGATGCCCCACGGAATGGTGACGATCAGCAGGCAGCAGATGATGCCGGCGAGGAAATAGCCCAGGGCAAGCCAGAGTCCGCCGAATACCAGCCAGATGATGTTGAGCAGTGTCTTCATCTGTCCATTGTGCCCCGCGGGGTCTGACAAAAACGTACGGGTCTGCCCTGATTGGCCCCTGAACTTGGGACCTGAAGCTTGGACCGGGCCTCAGCCCTTGGCGGCCTTCACGAAGGCCCGGATCTTGTCCAGGTCCTTCACGCCGCGGGAAACCTCGACGCCGGAGCTGACGTCCACGCCCCACGCGCCTGCTGCTGCGGTGGCGTGCGCCACGGTATCCGGATCCAGTCCGCCGGCCAGCAGCCACTTGCGGTCCTGGAGTGCTGTCACGTCCACCATGGAGGCGTAGTCCCAGGCCTGTCCGGAGCCGGGCACGGCGGCGTCAATCAACAGGAGTTCCTCGCCCCAGTCGGCGAACGCGTCCGCAGTGGCTGCCATGGTGACGGCCCTGATCAGCTTCATGCCGGCGCCGTGCACTGTTGTGACGTCTTCCGGGGTGAGGTCTGCGTGGAGTTGGACCCACTCGAGTCCGGCGGAACGGGCGATGGCAAGGGCATCGGCGACAGGTTCATGCCGGAAAACGCCGACGGCAACCATGCCTTCCGGCACATCGGCCAGAAGAGTGGAAACCTGCGACGGCGAGACCACCCGCGGGCTGGCCGTCAGGACAAACCCGACGGCGTCCGCCCCGGCCTCCACGGCGGCACGGACTGATTCGGGCGTACTGAGACCACAGACTTTGACGAACATTTCCGGCTCCTTCAGGCTGTCTTCGTGACGTCCCCCGGGAGGAGAGTAGCAGGGAAGTGCCCCCTGCGCCGATGTGGGTCGGTTCCATTTCAGGCGCCGGACAGCACGCGCTCCACCATGGCGCGGCCCGTCTGTTCAAACGCGGTGTCGCCCACTTGGTTGGCCCACACCACCGTGCCGATGGCCTGGTGCAGGTTCTCCAGCCGCCACAGGTCAGCCTCCGCCGGTGCCACCGTTTTGCCCAGGCCGGCATGGAACGCGTCCGCCAGTTCGGGCCGGTGGACGAACCGCTGGTGACTGAGCCGCACCAGATCGTGCACCCACGGACGCGGTTCGGCTCGGCCAAAGTCGATGACCTTGATCTGCCCGTTGTCCTGCAGCCAGTTCCTCGGCTGGTAATCGCCGTGCGTTGCGACCAGCTGCGCCACGCCCGGGCGCAGTGCACCGAGCGCCTGTTCAAAGCTTTCGAGCTGCGATCCCGGCAGCAGCCTGTGGGCACGGTCCATCCACGCACGGGTCTTGGCCGTGAGGGCTGATGCGTACGTGGACGAGACCCCGGCGGGCCGGTGAATCCTCGCCAGCAGCGCCCCCGCCTGGCGGTACGTTTCCGGATCATCCTCGGCCGGCGTCCCCTCGACCAGGACCCCCGGCAGGAACTCCGTCACCAGGATGCCCGACGCCGCCGAGGCATGGCGTAACGCCGGGACCCGGCCGTGGAGCCCGTCGAACCCGCCGGCATGGGCGGCGATCTCGCGGCGGATATGGTGGCTTGTGGTGCTCGCCTTGACGATGAATCCTTCGCCCGACGGCGTTACAACGTGGAGGACGTTCGTGTCCTGCAGGGGCCACGAGTAGTCCTGCACCACGCTGAATTCCCCGAGCCAGGATGTCAGCAGGCGGCTCTGTCCGTCGGTGATCCCCTGGCGCATTTGCCCAGCATGCCACGCGTGGCGGGGACGCCCAAACAAACTAGGCTGGTCCGATGGAGATCATCCGCTTCGCAGAACTCAGGTCCGAACCGTGGCGTAACGGCGGCGGGGTGACCCGTGAGCTTGCCAGCCACCCGAAAGCCGCCTCGGCGCAGGACGGCGCCTGGGACTGGCGGGTCAGCATCGCCGACGTCAGCAAGGCCGGGGATTTCTCGGCGTTCCCGGGCATGGAACGCGTGCTGACCGTGATCGACGGCGAGCTGCTCCTTCTCACCGTGGATGGCGCCGAGCACCCCCTGGAAAAGTACCGGCCGTTCAGGTTCTCCGGCGAAGCTGCCGCGCACGGTGCCCTGCCCACCGGGGACATCCGCGACCTGAATGTCATCACCCGGACGGGGTCCTTCAAGGGCTTCACGTCCATCATCGAGCTCTCCAAAAAGCGCGCGCACCCGGTTTTTGAGGGCCAGCTCGCGGTGCTGCTGCAGGGCCAGGCCGCTGTCAGTGCGGGCAGCCTCAGCGTCAGCGCGGAAGCCGTGGACGCAGTGGAAGCCGCTGCCGCCCCGGAAGCCGACGCCGACGAAGCTGCCCCCGTACCCGGGGAGCCCGAGGCACTCAACCGGTATGACGCCGTCGTCGGTTCCGATACCGGGACCCCCGAAATCCTGGGCCGCGGCTTCCTGGCCGTGGTTTCGATCGACCGCGTGACTGCCTGATCCAGCGCTGCAGGCTAGCCTCGCCTTCGTTATCTGAGCCTTTCCACACTGGTCAGCGGCGTACGGCGCTCCTAGACTCGGCCTATGACCTCCACACCCTTTAATGCGCTCCTGTCCACCCAGATCGGCAACGAGTTCGCGGCCTCGCAGCAGTACATTGCCGTGGCCACCTGGTTCGCCAACCAGGACCTCCCGCAGCTGGCCCGCTACTTCTACCGGCAGTCGGTGGAAGAGCGGAACCATGCCATGATGATGGTGCAGTACATGCTGGACCGCGACATTGAATTCACCATCCCGGGCGTCCCCACCGTGCGCAACGACTTCTCCTCCGTGACCGAGCCGCTGGCCCTGGCGCTGGAGCAGGAGAAGGAAGTGACGTCCGCGATCGAGGCCCTGTTCCGCGCCGCCCGTTCCGAGGACGACGCCCTGGGCGAGCAGTTTATGCTCTGGTTCCTCAAGGAGCAGGTGGAGGAGGTCGCCGCCATGACCACCCTCTTTAACATCGCCGAGCGCGCGGACAACCTGTTCGACATCGAGAACTTCATCGCCCGCGAAACCGTGGGCAACGGGGGCCGCGACTCCTCCGCCCCGGAGACAGCCGGCGGCGCCCTGTAAGCACCCTGCCCTCCCCCAACTAGGTAGCGCTAAGTGTCGTTTTGAGCCCTCAAAACGACACTTAGCGCTACTCAGTTGGGCGGGGACCGCTGCGGTGAGGTTGGCCACCAACCCGGCCACCCTCCGTCGGGCGTTGCTAAGCTGGAAACAAGGCTCCGCGAAGGACCCTCCGGACGACGGTTCAGTACCCGGCACGCGACAAGACTGGCCAAAGGATCTGTCATGTCGTGGTTAATCCTCATTCTTTCCGGGGCGCTGGAGCCCGTCTGGGCCGCCGCCCTGCACTGGACATTCCAAGCTACCGGCCGGCGCCGCCTCGCGCCCGCCCTCCTCTTCCTGGTCTCCGTCCTCGCCAGCATGGCCGGCCTCGCCATCGCCATGCAGTCCATCCCAACCGGCACCGCGTACGCCGTGTGGGTGGGCGTGGGCGTGGTGCTGACGTCCGCCTACGCGATCATCACCAGGGCGGAACGTCCGACGACGGCGCGCCTGCTGCTGCTCACCGGCATCGCCGCTTGCGTGGTTGGCCTGAAGGTGGTGGCGTAATGAACCAGCGTTCCACTGCCTGGCTGATGCTGCTGGCCTCCGCCGTACTGGAAGCCGTCTGGGCCACCGCCTTGGGCCAGTCCGACGGTTTCACCCGGCCCCTGCCCACTCTTGTTTTCGCCGTGACGGCCACCCTGAGCATGGTCGGTCTCGGCCTGGCCATCCGCAGCATTCCGCTGGGAACGGCTTACGCCGTCTGGGTGGGGATCGGGGCTGCCCTTACGGTGGGCTGGGCGATGGCCACCGGCGTCGAACCCTTCAGCTTGTTGAAGGTGCTCTTCATTGGGGGGATTGTGGGCTGCGCGGCCGGACTGAAAGCCCTGCCGGCTAAACCTGCTGCGGCCCCCGTCCCTTCCGCCGCTGCCCCCCGCTGAGTCTCCCCACCTCTGAGGCCGTCCGACTGCGTGTCCCGGCGACCCGCCGTCGGAATCCCGTGGGTGCGCGCGAAAGCCGGGGAGACCCAGCGGCCGGTTTAGGCTTTTGCCATGGACTCCCCCGAAGTACAGCAGGCACTCGACGCCCTGCGGCACAGGCTCGATAGCGGCCGGCGCACACTCCTGGGCATCACGGGTGCGCCCGGCTCGGGTAAATCGACTTTTGCGGCCCGGCTGCAGCGGGAGTTCGGTCCTGATACCGCCGTCGTGGTGCCGATGGACGGCTTCCACCTGGGCAACGCGATCATCAACGGCACACCGCTGCGGCAGCGCAAGGGCGCAATGGACACGTTCGACGTCGGCGGCTACCTCTCGCTGTTGCAGCGGCTCGTGCGGCGAGAAGAGGCAGTGGTGTACGCGCCCGAGTTCCGGCGGACTTTGGACGAACCGGTGGCCGCGTCCATCGCAGTCCCCGCGTCCGTGCCGCTGGTGATCACCGAGGGAAACTATCTGCTGGCGGAGACGCCTCAGTGGAAGGACGTCAGGGCGCAGCTGGATGAGGTCTGGTTCATGGACAGCCCTCCCGCGCTGCGGCTGGCCCGGCTGGTGGACCGGCACGTGGAGTTCGGCATGGAGCGGGCCGCAGCGGAGGCATGGGCGGCGGGCCCGGATGAGGCCAACGCGGTGATGATCGAGGCCACGCGCCAGGGCGCCGACCGGATCATCCCGTGGGGCCAGGACATCGGCTAGGAATACGGGGCTAGGACCGGGGTTCTTGGCTGGGACGAGAGTCCACAAACGAATGGAGAGCGCTCATGACTGCACCATTGGTACACCTCGGCGACGGCCTTAACGTCAGCCCCCTGGGTTTCGGCGGCATGGCCCTCACCCCGGTCTACGGCGACGTTGACCCGCACGATGCCCTCAGAACCCTGCACCATGCAGTGGACACCGGCGTCAGCTTCATTGACACCGCGGACATCTACGGCGGAGGCAGCAACGAGCAACTCATCGCGCAACTGCTCAAGGACCGGCGGGGTGAAGTGCAGCTCGCCACCAAATTTTCCCTGGTGGGCTCGCCGGCTGATGGCTACACGGATGTCCGGGGAGATGCCGCCTACGTCCGGCAGGCTGTCGACGCCAGCCTGAAGCGGCTTGGCACGGACGTGATCGACCTCTACTACATGCACCGCCGTGACCTCCGCGTTCCGATTGTGGAAACCGTGGAGGCCATGGCGGGGCTGGTGCAGCAGGGCAAGGTCAAACACCTTGGCCTGTCAGAGGTGACCGCGCAGGAGCTGGCCGAAGCCGACTCCGTGCACCCCATCGCCGCGGTCCAAAGCGAATGGTCCATCTGGAGCCGGGACGTGGAACGCAACGTAGTTCCGGCCGCGGCCAGCCTGGGCGTGGGCTTTGTGCCGTATTCGCCACTGGGCCGGGGATTCCTCACCGGCACGGTGGACGCTTCCAGCCTGGGAGCCAACGACTTCCGACGCCGGATCCCGCGGTTCGCCGCGGACGCCTTTGACGCGAACCAGGGAGTCGTGGCCACCGTGCGGACGATAGCCGCCGAGCTTTCCGCAACGCCCGCCCAAGTTGCACTCGCGTGGCTACTGGAGCAGGGCAAACGGTTGGGACTGGCCGTGGTCCCCATCCCCGGCACACGCAAGACGCACCGGATCGACGAAAACCTGGGCGCCCTGTCCCTGGACCTGACCCCGGCGCAACTGGAGGCGCTGGACCAGGCTGCGGACGCCGTCGTCGGCTCCCGCTCGGCGGATCCCAACTGGGTGTCCCAGGGCCGTGAATAGACTGAAGCCCATGGACAAGCTCATTCACGACCTACGCGACATCACCATCCGCAGCATCTCCGTCAGCGAGATGAACAACAACGTGTACCTGCTGACCGCGAAGGCCAGCGGCGCACAGCTACTGATTGATGCCGCAGACGACCTTCCGGCCATCCAGGCGATGCTCGCGGACGCCGCTGCAGATACCGCGGCCACAACCAAACTGGCGCAGATTGCAACGACGCACCAGCATTGGGACCACGTGCGGGCACTGCCGGCGTTGGTGGAAGCGACCGGCGCCCCAACCGTTGCCGGAAAGGACGACGCCGAGGCGCTGCCAGTACGCGTGGACCGGGCCCTGGAGCATGGGGACACCTGCGCCGTGGACGGCTTCGAGCTCACCGCCGTGCACCTGCGCGGCCATACTCCGGGATCGATCGCGTTTGTGTATCAGGACCCGGAAGGTCCTGCCCACATTTTCAGCGGGGATTCGTTGTTCCCGGGCGGCGTGGGCAACACCGAGAATGACCCTGAGCGGTTCACGTCGCTGCTGGACGATGTCACCGCGCGATTGTTCGAGGCCTACCCGGATGACACATTGGTGCACCCGGGCCACGGCAGCCCCACCACCCTGGGTGCGGAACGCCCGCACCTTGAGGAGTGGCGTGCCCG
The DNA here is from genome assembly GCF_023913835.1 of Pseudarthrobacter raffinosi. NCBI lineage: Bacteria > Bacillati > Actinomycetota > Actinomycetes > Micrococcales > Micrococcaceae > Pseudarthrobacter > Pseudarthrobacter raffinosi. The sequence continues at coordinate 35,354 of NZ_JAMXBG010000010.1, forward strand.
CGGCTGGTAGTTCCGGTTAACAACCAATCGAGTGCTCCGTAACTGCCGTTATGAACCTTCTAAACGGCGGTTACGGAGCACACGATGGCGGTTAGGGCTGCTTAGCGGCTGCGGCGTTCGTTCGAGGCCGGGGCCGACGCGCGGCGGGGACCGCTGCGTGCCGGACGGCCACTGCCGCCACCGTTACCGTTACCGTTACCGGCGTACGAGCCACCGGACGTGCCGCCGGTGTTGGAGGACCAAACAGCCTTGTTCCCGGCGTTGCCGCCGTTGCCCGAGTTGCCCGTGGAGGCTCCGGCGCGCTGGCCGGATCCACCCGTGCGGGCACCTGCACCGGCGCCTGCGGTGCGGGCCCCGGCTGCGCGCTGGCCCGTTGCCGGACGTCCGCCGCGCTGTCCGCCGGTGGTAGCCGGGCGGCCCGTGCCGCCGCGGGGGGCATCGCTGCGGGTAACGCGTGAATCCGTGCGGCCTTCAGCAGAACGGCCGTCTGAACCGCGGCCGGCCGCTGCACGGCCACCTGCTGCGGGGACGTCGTTGCGGTGCGTGGAGGCTGTGACGCCGCGGGAATTGCGGCGAGCAGCAGCTGCTGCAATGGCGCGGTCCTCGTTCTGCTCAGCTACACGGTCAAATGCTGCCCGTGCCTCCGTGCGGCCTTCGTAGGCAACAGCGCGGCGCTCGGCCCTCGGAAGATCGGTGCGGGTCGGCTCAGCGGAGACGCGTCCACGTCCACCTCGGCCGCCACGGCCACCGGCTGTGGGGCCTTCCTGGCTGCGACGGGCGCGCTTGCGCTCGGCGTTGGCACCCGTAGAGGTGCCGCCACCCTGCGCGGACTTCTTGGCCAACAGAGCGGCGCGGGTGCGCGGATCGATCTTGTCGGCCATTTCGCCCACGAGCTCAGCAACCAGCGGGGAGTTGGCGGTGACGCGCTCGAAGTTAACCTCGACGCCGGCAGCCTTCATCAGCTTCTTGACGTCGGACTGCTGCTCCGGGAGGGTCAGCGTGACAACGGTGCCGTCCGAACCTGCGCGGGCCGTACGGCCTGAGCGGTGGAGGTATGCCTTGTGCTCTGTGGGCGGATCCACGTGGATCACCAGTTCGACGTCGTCCACGTGGACGCCGCGGGCTGCGACGTCCGTGGCCACCAGGACGCGGACGTCACCGGAGGAAAACTCGGCCAGGTTGCGGTCACGGGCGTTCTGCGAGAGGTTGCCGTGCAGGTCGACGGCGGGGATCCCGGCGTCGGTCAGGGTCTTGGCCAGCTTGCGAGCGTGGTGCTTGGTCCGCATAAAGAGGACGCGGCGGCCGGCACCCGAGGCGAGCTCAACGATCAGCTGCTTCTTGACGGTCTGGTCGTTGACCACCAGGACGTGGTGCTCCATGGTGGTCACGGCGGCCTGTGATTCGTCCACAGCGTGGGTCAGCGGGTTGGACAGGTAACGCTGGACGATCTTGTCCACGCCGTTGTCCAGGGTTGCGGAGAACAGCAGGCGCTGGCCCTGGCTCGGGGTCATGTCCATGAGCTTCTTGACCACCGGGAGGAAGCCGAGGTCGGCCATGTGGTCGGCCTCGTCCAGCACGGTGATCTCGACGCCTTCGAGGGTCAGGATGCGCTGGCGGATCAGATCCTCCAGGCGGCCCGGGCAGGCGATGACAATGTCGACGCCGGCGCGCAGTGCCTTTTCCTGGCGAGCCTGGGAAATGCCGCCGTAGATCACGGTGGTGGTCAGGCCCATGGCCTTGGCCATGGGCTCGATGGTGGCGTTGATCTGGGTGGCCAGTTCACGGGTCGGGGCGAGGACCAGGCCCATGGGGCGGCCGGGCTTGCGGAAGTGCTTGGCTTCCCGCTCAGCGAGTCGTGCTACAAGCGGGATGGCGAAAGCGATGGTCTTGCCGGAACCGGTGCGGCCGCGGCCCAGGACGTCGCGTCCGGCCAGGGTGTCCGGGAGGGTCTTGACCTGAATGGGGAACGGCTCAACAATTCCCTGTGCGGTGAGGGTGTCGGCGAGTGCTTTGGGCGTGCCGAGGGCAGCAAAAGTAGTCATATATTTCATGGTCTTTCAGGCGGTATCCGTGCGGATATCGGCCCCCGATGCCGGTTGGCTCAAGGGTTTCGCCGAAGAAAAGTCAGGTGATCAACCGTGCTGCTGCCCAATTCAGAGCGGCGGCTGGGACCAAATGGAACGCGTTCATCGACGCAGGATGTGCCTCTCACATGAAAAAACCCGCTTCCCAAATCAAGGGACGAGCGGGCATCACTGCACATCAAGTCCCATAAGCGTACCATCCCCGCGCCTTGGCCTCTCTCATGCAGGTGGGGCAGGGGTGCTGGCGTTGCCTTTGGGTGCCCGGCAGGCGCAGGCTTGAGGCATGACTGAACAGGGTGCGGACCACCACCACACAACGGACGACGGCGACACCCGGCTGGGGGATGCACCGCAGCGCAGTGCCGCCGAGGCGTGGGACGAAAGGTACCGGAGCAAGCCGAAATTCTGGAGCGGGAAACCCAACCCGCAACTGGTCCGCGAAGGCGCGGGACTGAAGCCGGGCAAGGCCCTGGACCTGGGCTGCGGCGAAGGGGCCGACGCCATCTGGCTCGCCCAGCAGGGCTGGACCGTCACCGGCGTCGACGTTTCCGCTGTCGCGCTGGATCGGGCGCTCGGCCACGAAAAGGCGGCCCTGGACCGCGAGAGTGTGCACGCGCAGGGAGCCGGTGAAATTCCCAGCCGCATCCACTGGGAACAGTGTGACCTGGAGGAGTGGCAGCCCGCGGCCACCTTTGATCTGGTGACTTCGCAGTTCCTGCATTCGCCGCACCTGGCGTGGCAGGGTCCGCTGCGGATGGCGGCTGCGGCGGTCAAGCCGGGCGGCACGCTGCTGATCGTGGGCCACCATCCGGACCACCTGCCGCCATGGGGAAACCACACCAGACCGGAGATGTTCTACACCCCGGCGCAGCTCGTGGCGGAACTCGGCCTGGACTCGCCGGACTGGCAGCTGGAGGTCAACACCACGCGGGAGCGGACGGCAACAGGCCCGGACGGCGAGGAAGCCATCATCGGCGACACCATACTCCGCGCCACCCGGCTGGCCTGACTTTTTGTCCAGATAACGCGCCTTCCCGGGCGCGCAACTCGGATTATCTGGACAAAAACTCCGGGCGTTAGCGGGAAACCCGCGGCGCCACCGCAACCGCGGCGACGGCCACCACCGCCGTCAGTGCGAAGACCCCCGCGAACGATCCCGCCGTCGTCGTAAACGCCGCGAACACGATGCCCGTGGCGGCGAGCGCCAGCGCCCCGCCCAGCGAGTCCGAGATGGACATCGCCGAGCTGTTGAAGCCCTCGTTTTCCTTGGTGGACATGGCGAGCGTCATCACGCTGAGCCGCGGATACAGCAGCCCCATGCCGCCGCCGGCGAAGAGCCAGCCGGCAATCGCGACGGCGGCGGGCCAGTGGAGCGCCGACGTCGCCAACGTGAGGAGAATGGCTCCCAGCACCAGCGCTGAGCCGATGCGCACCGCCGCCCGGTGCTGCAGCCGGGTGCCGAGGCGGCCCTGAATGGCGGCGGCGGCTGCCCACGACAACGCGCCTCCGGTGAGTGCCAGGCCGGCGAACGTCGGTGGGAACTGGTACTCCTCGATCAGCAGGTACGGCAGGTAGACCTCGGCACCGAAGAATGCGGCAGACGCCAGGCCGCGGGTCAGGATCACGCTGGGGAGGCCGCGGCGGGCGAGCAGCGTTCCGCGCGGTACCAGCGGCCGCACGGCCACGAGGGCAGTCACGACGGCGGCCGCGGCCAGGAGTGCCGGGGCTGCGGGAACGCCCGCGATAGTGACTCCGGCGGAGAGGTTCAGCCCCAGCACAGCGAGCGCGGCGAGCGCCGCCCAGGCCAGCCGGCCCAGCGCCCAGGGCGGGACCGTGGCCTGCACAGAAGGCCGGTCGATGCCGCGGAGCACTGGAACAATCATCACGAGGGCGGGCACCACCAGGCCCACCACGCCCAGGAACACCCAGTGCCAGCTCAGGACCTCCGCCACGATGCCGGCCGCGAACGGGCCCACCAGGGACGGGATCACCCACGCGGCCGAGAAGGCGGCAAAAATCCCGGGGTGCAGGACGGCCGGGTAGACGCGGGCCACCACCACGTAGAGCGCAACCGTCAGCGCCCCGCCGCCAAGCCCCTGCACCAGGCGGCCGGCAACCAACATGGGCATGGACACGGCCGTGCCCGCGATGATCAGGCCCAGCACGAACAACGCCACGGAGGCGTGCAGCGGGACTGTTGGGCCGCGGCGGTCCGACCAGTTTCCGGCCGCCACCATCCCGATCACACCGGTGGCCAGCGGCCCGGCGAAGGCCAGCGCATACAGGCTGGCGCCGTCGAGCTCGCGGCTGACGACAGGCATGATGGTGGTCACGGCGAGCGATTCGAAGGCCGCGAGGAACACCAGGGCACACGCGCCGATGGTCACCCACAGGTACGGTCGCTGCAGGATCCCGGCTGTGGTGGCGGAATGCGTGGCCGGCAGGGCGGAATCGGGCACGCTAATGGCCCGATCGGCTGGAGCCGCCGACGTAGCGGTTCCGGCCCGCGCGGTAACCGAACACCGCGGCCAGCGAACCGACCACCAGGAACAGCACCCCGGCGGCCGTGAACGATCCCGTGGCCTGGTGCAGCTGGCCCACCATCAGCGTGCCGGTGGAACCCAGCCCGTAGCCCACGCCCTGCATCATCCCGGACAAGTGCGCGGCGGTGTGGCCGTCGCGCGTCCGCAGCATGATCATGGTCAGGGCCACCGCGGTGAGGCTTCCCTGCCCCAATCCCAGCAGCGAGGTCCACCCCCAGATGAGTTCCAGGGGTCCGAAGATGCTCAGCGCAAATCCGCCGCCGGTCATCAGCGCCACCACCACCGCGATGGCCCGCTGGTCACGGAACCTCGCCGCCAGTGCAGGGGCAAACAGCGAACCCGTCATCTGGAGCACGATCGAAACGGACACCATCAGGCCTGCCGTTGCGCCGTCCACGCCGCGTTCGCGCAGGATCGGCGCCAGCCAGGCAAAAACGCTGAAGGACATCATGGCCTGCAGCACCATAAAGATGGTCACCTGCCATGCCACCGCCGAACGCCACACGTTGACGCCGAGGTTGCCGGCCTGGTGCCGGACAGGGTGCTGGCGAAGTGCCACCGGAAGGAACAGCAAAAGTACGACGGCGGCAGGAACCGCCCAGAACCACAGCGCCGAGGTCCACTCCCCCGTCGCCGAGAAGACGGGGTAGGTAAAGCCGGCTCCGAGGGCGGCAGAGGCGCAGATGGCCGTGGTGTATAGCCCGCCCATGAGTCCCAGCCGGTGCGGGAAATCGCGCTTCACCAGCCCTGGCAGCAGCACGTTGCACAGGGCGATGGCGGCACCGCAGGCAGCAGTTCCCGCCAGCAAGGTAGGCAGATGGCCGGCACCGGGAACCAGGCCGCCGATGTCCGCGGGCCGCAGCAGCAGCCCCGCCGTGAGTACTGCCATGGCGCCTAGCAGGACACGTTCGGCGCCAAACCGGCGGGCAAGGACAGGGGCCAGCGGTGCGAAAACACCCAGGAGCGTGACTGGCACGGTGGTGAGCACCACAACGGCCCAGCCCGGGAGGCCGGCGTCGGACGTGATCTCCGGAAGAACCGCGGCGAAACTGGAGAAAACCGTGCGGAGGTTCAGCCCGATAAGCACCAGGCAGAGGCCCAGATAGGCCAGGGCCCGGCGGCTGCTCTGCGGGCTCTCCGGTCCGCTGCCCGATTGGCCCGGAAGGCGCGTCGGGGCTGCTGGGGGGATGTCGTCGATTTCGGCGTCGATCAGCAGTCCAGGCACGTCAACGTTGTCAGCACGGGTCACGGGACCCATTCTGTCAGGCTTCGTTGCCACGCGGAGTTATCCACATAGACCAGAAAAGGGCTGGTTGCCCGCCTGGAGCGAACCTACCGTGGGATCAGCATGCGGTACCCAGCCATAACATTCGGGAGAAGCCATGAGCCTCGCACCATTGCACGATCCGTCCGTTGCGTCCGCCCCGGCCTCGCCGAAGGCGCATGGCAGTGGCGAGGGGACAGCCAGCCTCGCCTTCAGCCTCATTGCCCCGGCGAGCATGTTTCTGACTGTGCCCTTCAGCCTATTGGCGGCCTTCTTTACGAGGCCTTCGGAGGGCCCTGGGCGGCTGGACTGGGTCGCACCGTTGGTGCTGTGGAGCTATCCGGCGCTGTTTGGCCTGCTTGCAGTGACGCTCGGAATTGTTTCGCTCCGCGTATTTGTGCGTCGGTCAAACGGTTGGCGGGCTGGTGTGGCCGCGTTGTGGATATCGGCGGCCGAGGTTGCCGTGGGCCTGGTGCTCGTGCTCAGGGACGGGGACTTTATGATCCTCTTCTGAGATTTCATTTCCTTTCCGACCTCGCAGGGCGACCATTTTCGCGTTCCATCGCGTCCCGTTCGTGGCTCAGGTGAGTGCCCAAGCCGTGGGCGTGGGCCCCGGGTATTCTGGAAGGGATGAGCGAATCCCCAGAATCCCCCCAGCCTCCGCATGTCCCGCGCCCGGTGACGCCCGGTACCCAGGCGTCTTTCGGCACGTACGGGGGCAGGCCGGTGAGCTTTGTGCGCCGCGGCACCCGCCTCCAGGGGCGCCGTCAGACGGCGTGGGAAGAACACTCGGACCGGTGGGCGCTGGACGTGCCCCGGCACATCGCGAACACGTCGGTCCACCCGGACTACACCTTCGACGCTGAGGCCGAGTTCGGCCGCAAGGCACCGCTGATTGTGGAAATCGGTTCGGGGCTGGGCGATGCCATCTGCCACGCGGCCGAGGAGAACCCGGACACGGACTTCCTGGCGGTCGAGGTCTATACACCGGGGCTGGCCAACACTATCATCAAAATCAACAGCCGCGGGCTGAACAACGTCCGGGTGGTGGAAGCCAACGCGCCCGAGGTCCTCGCCACCATGCTGCCGGCAGGATCCGTCAGCGAGCTGTGGGTGTTCTTCCCCGATCCCTGGCACAAGTCACGGCACCACAAACGCCGCCTCATCCAGCCGGAGTTCGCCGAGCTGGCAGCACGGGCACTCACCAAGGGCGGACTGTGGCGGGTCGCCACGGACTGGTCCAACTACGCTGTCCACGTCCGCGACGTCCTCGCGGACTCTCCGGACTTCGAAAACCTCCACACCGGCGAGCGCCACGGGCCGGAAAGTCCGCTCACCCAGGTGTGGCAATCCGGCGTCGAAACTCTCGTGGGCGGCGCGCCCGTCCGCGAAGGCCGGGCGCCGGTGAGTACCGCGCATACAGGCCCCAACGAGGGTGTTGATGAAACGGGCGGCTGGGCGCCGCGCTTTGAAGGCCGGATCCGCACGAGTTTCGAGGCGAAGGCCCACGAGGCCGGCCGGCTGATCTTCGACCTCTGCTACCGCCGGCGCTGAGCCTTGAAATGTAAGTAGCGCTAACTGCCGTTTTGAAGGCTCAAAACGGCAGTTAGCGCTACTTAGTTGGGGTCAGTTCACGCTGATGGAGGCGACGATCTCCTTGAGCATCCCCAGCCGCGGCTCGATCTCCGGGTTCACGCACGGCCAGATCACCACAACACCGATGAAGCGGTTGTTCTCCCAAACACCCACAGTGGCCGCGACCCTCGCCTCGCCTGCCGGATCCGTGTATCCAACCACGACGGCGTACGAGGACTTACCGGGTACGTTCAGTTCGCCTTCGGTGAGGATGGTCCCGGCCCGGTCTTCAAGGTAGAAGCCTGACATCAGGTGTGTCCAGCCGTTAGCCTGCGCGGCGCCGGTCACGGAGGTGTCGTCCTTGATGACCGTCACCAGGACACCGCCCAGCAGGCCATACTGCTCGGTGTTTGGCCCGGCGGCGGAGTCCTCCAGAACCTGGGTGTGCTCGGGGAAGTCTGCCGTGAATCCCAGCGGGGACTCGATATGAACTGACATGGTTGCTCCTTAGCGGTAAGACTTGGCTGGGCTGGCTGGCAGGTGCGGATCCGGCACGGGACGTCAGAGCTTCTCGAGCTTGGTGTCGTTTGAACGGGCCGTTCCCGTCTTCGCCTTCGATCAGGTATTTCCGGTCCGCCTCGGACAGGCTGGCCCACCACTTGGCTTGCTCTTCCGGGCTGGCCTTGAGCATGCCATCCATGTCCTCCTTCAGCTCCTGGCGGTAGGCCTCAGCCGCTGCCGCCTTCGCTACCCGTTCCTCCAGCCAGTTCTGGGCGCGGCTGCCCAGGTCCTTGATTTTGTCCAGGACGCTGGTCCCGCCACCCGCCACTGCTGCCGCCGCCGGTCGCGGCAGAGGACTGTTCCTGTTCGTTTGCGTGCTGCAGGAGCAGCTTGGAGTTGTGGCGGAGGCTGGATGCCACCCGCTCCAGGCTGGGGCGGTGGTTGCCGGACCAGTCCTGCCGGAACAGCTCGCCGTCGGCACCCTTCCATGGCGCGGACTGGATCTGGCCCTGCAGGGAGCTGGCCCGGCTGCTGAGCAGCGCGGCCGCCTTGTCAACGGCCCTCGCCAGCTCCCGCAACTGGCTGACGTCCGCGCCGTAAAAAGTCAGGGTGTCTCCCCCGGAGAGTATTAAGAGTTAGTTCTATCGCTGGACATATCGTCGCATGGTGGCAATTCTCCCGCGATGGGGAACCCTCCCCATCGCCGGGCACACCAACGCACACGCAGTTACTGTCGGTCCGCGGTGCGCAAAAGTTGGTACTGTTCGGGGCCGGCTTCGCGTGGCACGATGGGGTTGTGCGGGGGGCACGCAAATCTGCGCCCCTCGGGCGCTGGCCCGAAGGAAGCGCCATCAAAAGAGAACTCAAAGACGCCGCAGGTGCGGCGGAGGACGTCACCAACTCACGCGCACTGGAGTTGCTGGCGAGGGTGGGTTTCGCGGTAAGCGGCCTATTGCACTTCCTGGTGGGCGCCATCGCAATCCGCCTCGCCATGGGTGGTTCGGGGAATGCTGACTTCAGCGGGGCTGTTTCCGAACTGGCCAGCCAGCCCGCCGGGCCGTTCCTCCTGTGGGCAAGCTTTGCCGCCTGCGCGGCCCTTGCCGTCTGGCAGGCCAGCGACGCCGTCTTCGACTACAACCGACTGCCCACCAAGGACAAAGTCGGTAAAAAGGCCAAAGCGGCAGCGCAGGCCGTGGTGTTTGCCGGGCTCGCCGTGACACTGGCCAGCTTCGCCATGGGCACAGGGTCCGGGGGCGACAACCAGCAATCGGCGAGCGACCTCACCGTCGCCGTCATGAAGGCCCCCGGCGGCGTAGCACTGCTGGTCCTCGTGGGTCTGGGCATGGCCATCACCGGGATCATCTACGGCATCCGCGGAATCAAGAAGACGTTCGAAAAGCACCTCACGATGCCCGTTTCCCGCTCTGCCCGGACGGCCGTCTCCGCCTTGGGCGTGACCGGCTACGTCGCCAAAGGCATAGTCCTGCTGCTGACCGGGATGCTCATCTCCATCGCCACCCTGCAGGCCCATCCGGATGAATCCACGGGCCTGGACGGTGGACTCAGGGCCCTGCGCGACCAGCCCTTCGGCGTGTATTTACTGGCCGCCGTGGGCGCCGGCCTCATCTGCTACGGACTCTATATGGTGGTCCGGGCTCGTCTGGCCAAAATGTAGGGATGGGCGCATTCTCCGGGACCGGCCCGGAATGCCCACCAACCCGGAACACCCGGCCTCCGGTTAGGGTGGGTCCATGCCCCAGGTACGCGCCGAACGACTCATCCGCCTCGATCCGGAGACAGTCTTTGCCCTCTCCCAGACCACCGGCGCGTTCCGGCTCAAATGGGACCCGTTCATCTCGGCCCAAGGTTTCCTGAACAGCGCAACGTCCGCCGGAAAGGGCGTCCGGACACGGACCGTGTCCCGCCTGGGCCTGGTGATGGTGAGCGAATACGTTTCCTATTCGCCACCCAGGAACGTGGGTATGACCATGGTGTCCGGACCGTGGTTTTTCGGGAAGTTCGGTGGCGGCTGGCGTTTCACCGCGGACGACGGCGGCACCCGCGCGGTCTGGAAGTACACCTTTTCGTGCCGCCCGGCCTGGTTGCGGCCGGTGGCTGAACGGATGGGCGCCTGGCTTTTGGGCCGTGAGATCACTAAGAGGATCGACGCGTTTGCCCGGGCCTGCGAGGATCCGGCCCTGGTGGCCGAGTTCCGCGCCCGCCAAGCACCGTGAACACCGGACCGTGATCGCCGGCAAAGGGATCACGGCACCGTAATCACAGCCACGGCGTGCTGGGTTTCGTCCCGCAGTTCCAGGCTGGCGATGCTGGCCAGCTGAAGTGGCGTGGCGCCCATGACCTTCACCCTCCCGCTCGGCGTCGCGGTCCAGGCAAATGCCCGGTCCTCGCCGCCGTCGCGGTCCCGGATCCAGAGCGAGAGGGTTCCGTCCAGCGGCAGTTTGCTGCCGTTCACGGCCAGCTCGGTGCCCCATGTTTTCCGGGCAAGGTCGATGCTGAACTGAAGGCCATTGCCGGACTGGACCGAGTAGCTGGCGTCCGGCTCCGGCGGCCGGCTGAGCAGCGGGGCCGCGGCCACCCCCAAGGCGAGGCACGCCGCGGCGACGGCGCCCACCACGGCCGCCCACCGCAGTCGTAATTTACGACGCCGGGTGGCCAGTTCATCGAGGACCCTGCGCGGCACGGAGCTGGCTGGCTCAGGGGCCACCCCGGGGCGGGCGCTCCCGGTGAGCGCCACCGCATCCGGGATGGGAAGCGCATCGAGCAGGGCCGGCAGGCTTTCGAGCTCGGCGAGTTCGGTCCGGCAGTCCGCGCAGTCTTCGAGGTGGGCTTCGAAACGTTGCGAATCCGCGGGGTCAAGCCCGCCGAGCACGTAGGCGCCCAGCAGCTGGTGCAGCTCAGAGGCGTTCACCGCTCCACCCCCATCTCATCGAGGATGGCCCGCAGCGCCCTAACGGCGTAATGGGCCCGGGACTTCACGGTTCCGCTGGGGATGTTCAGCTGCACGGCGGCCTCGTTGACGGTGAAACGGCGGTAGTGGAGGGCGACGAGGACATCGCGGTGTTCGGTACTGAGCCGCAGCAGCGCCTCTTCCATCAGCACACGGTTCAGGAGTTCATCCACGCGTTCCACGGCCTCGGCGGGATCGGCGAGTTCGCGTTCCATCACTTCGGCCGGGCGCCTTTGGGCTTTGCGGTAGTTGTCGATCATGATGTTCCGCGCTGTACGGAACAGGTAGCTGCGCAGGCTTCCGGTGATGTCCGGGGCCTGCTGCCAGACGCGCAGCACGGTCTCCTGGACCACGTCCTCGGCCAGCTGCGGGTCACGGGAGGCGCTGAGCACAAAACGGCGCAGGGCGGAGCCGTGTTCGCGGTAGATCGCAGCCACCACGTCCTCGTCCAGCGGCATGCCGCCCTCCTGTCCCTGATCCGGTCTGCGGTTACACGCCTGCGGGCCCACAGCTACGCATCCACAGCGACGCTGCAGCTCCGCGTACATGCGATATAACGTCGGCAGACGGAAAACGGTTCACTTTGAACCATTCTTCACCTTGGTGCGTCGTACCGGTTAGGGTCCGGTGATCCGACGCCGGGCCCCAACCGAGGAGTATCCCCATGAAACAGCATTTGGGCACAGGTCTTGCCGCAGCGGCTCTCATAGCCGCACTTGCAAGCTGCGGCGGCAGCCCCGGAACCACCACAACCACAACCGCCGCTCCCACCACTCCGGCGGCCACCAGCCCCGCGGCCACCTCCGCCGCCCCGACCGCAACAACAGCGGCCGCCGTCGACGTCAAGACAGCAACCTCGACCGCCGGCGAGATCGTGGTGGATGCCAAGGGCATGAGTCTCTACTACTTCACCAAGGATGTGAAGGACTCCGGCACCAGCGCCTGCACGGGAGGGTGCCTGACCGCGTGGCCGCCGCTCCTCACCACCGCGGCCACGCCTGTTGCTGACGGGGTCACCGGCAAGCTCGGGACAATCACGACGCCGGAGGGGGCCAAGCAGGTGACACTGAACGGAATGCCGCTGTACTACTACCAGAAGGACACGAAGACCGGCGACGTCACGGGCCAGGGTGTTGGCGGCGTCTGGTACCTGTCGGACCCGGCCGGCGAAATGATCAAGTAGGCGGGTCAGCCTCCTGGCCGCAGCTCACCAGGGCAACTACGGCTGGACGCCGGGCAGCGGGACTGGAGGCGTGGCCGGCAGGGGCAGAGCCGGGGGCTGTCCCTCACCGTTCAGCGGCCCACCCGGCATACCCGGTGTGACGTTTCCGGGGAGGGGAAGGTCCGGCAGGGGCACTGCCGGCGCTGAACCTGAAGGGGCCGGAGCGGGCTGCGTGGCCTGGCTGGAACCGGATCCCGGTACGGCCGGAACCGGCACAGTGTCAGCCGTCCCGGTGGGTCCTACGGCAGGGACGGCGGGCTGGCCCGGTCCCGGAGCCGGGGTCTCCACCGGCGCGGGGGCAGGCCCGCCGCCAACGGTGGACACGAAGGATGTTACTGCGTGGTTGACCTGGCCGATGGAATCCCGGATCCCCTGGTCGGAGGCCACGGCAACGGCGCCGCCAGCCGCCAGCGAAACGGCCACGGACAGCGTGGTGAGGGTGATCCTCCGCTTGGCCCGACGGCGGGCGGCGAGCTCGTCGGTGGCGGTCGTGAGCTGGCCGGTTGCCTCGGCGGGGGCTACGGTGGGCTCTGATTGAGGGGATGCCGCCACCGCCAGGTGACGGGTGGCTGCCGCGCGGCTCGGCGCAGGCGTCGGGACAGCAGTGTGTGTCACGGCAGGAGTCTGTGTCACGGCAGGCCTCATAAGCGCGGCAACCGCATCGGAAGGTACCGGCCGCTCGGCTGCGAGCGCCCGGAGCTCCAGCAGGACCGGGCGGAGGCCGCCGTCGTCGTGCAGCCCTGCCTCCAGCAGCAACCGGTCAACAGACGCGTCCTCGCGGGAACCGTTGCGTGAGCCTGCGGTGTCACTCATGATCTGCCTGGTTTCTTCTAAGAGTCTGGTCCTTGAGGTTTTGCAGGGCCCTGCGTTGGAGCTGCTTGATGGCACCCTGGGACTTGCCCATGATGCCGGCCACCTGTTCGATGGAAAGGTCCGCCACCACCCGCAGTGCCAGCACCTCGCGGTGTTCATCGGCGAGGCCTTCAAGCAGGGCAGCCGCGCCGCCGCTGTGGCCCAGGGCGTGGTCCTCCGCGGACGCCGTGCTGCGCCCGTCCTGCAGGGGGTCGTACGGAGTGAAGTCCGGCCTGCGTTCAACCCGCCGGTAGTAATCCACCATCCGGGCGTGGGCGATGGAGAATACCAACGACTTGGCGCCCTGAAGGCCGCCGGTCAGCTCACCAATCTTGGGGAAAAACGCCAGGAACACATCCTGGGTGACAGCTTCGGGATCATCCACGCCACGGGCCTTGAGGTAACCCAGGACCGCTCCGGACAAGGTTCGATAGACAGCGCCGAAGAGCACAGCCGGATCAGCACCGGCTGTGTCTGCAAATGTATCTATGTCTTCTTCGGCCAAAGTGTCTAGCACCAGTGGCTCCTCCATCCCGGGCAGCGTAGTCGCTCATCCCGGTATTCGGCGCGGCGTGCTCCGCTGCTGTCGGTCAGCTGCGGTCGGTCCGGTATCTGGCTGCCATGTGGACTGCGGGAATCCGGTCCGTCCGGAGCCGGTTCCCGCAGTCCACACTAGCTGCGCAGGTCCTAGTGGCCCGAAACGGCGGGAACGTCTACAACGTCGCCCGGTACGGCGGGAACAGCAGGAACGGCGGGAACGGACGGCTCGCCGTCGACACCCGGAACTGCCGGCACGGCAGGAACAGCGGGCAGCTCGGGGCGCTCAGCCTTGGCGGAGGCAGAGCCCTCGCCAGCAGCGTCGGCGTCGGCCGAGGCGGCGCCCTGTGCGACGACGTCCGTGCAGAAGGCGTCAACGTTGCCTTCGCCCTCGGCGGCGATGATCAGCGACGAGAAGCCCTCGGAGGCTTCGTTCAGTCCACCGTTGGCGAAGGCGGTGCAGAGGCCAAAGGCTGCGGCGCCAGCTGCGTCCACGGCGGTGCCGGCAGCGGCGGATGCGTTGGCCTCGGCTGCGACCTCATCTTCGGAGACGGCTGCTTCGCCGGTTACTGCTGCATTACCGGAAGCGTTTGCGGAAGCCGACTCGGTGGCGTCAGCGGCCAGCTTGGGGGCCGGGGCGCCGAGCAGTTCGTGGGCGGTCTGCTGTGCATCGGCCGGGAGGGCGCCGGAAGCAGCTGCGACGCCGGTTCCACCGACGGCCAGGGTGCCCGCGGCGAGTACTCCTGCGGCGATTTTGCTGGTGGCGAGAACAGTGAACAACGACATGTGACACTCCAAAACCTAGAGAACAATTCAGATCCGGCTCCGTGAGGAACCCTTCACCCCCTTCATCGCTGGCCGGACCGGGAAAGTTACGGCGCCTCCCAAATTTCTTTCCAGGGCCCGGCTCCGGCCCATGGACCGCACTAGCATCGAGGCATGGCGATCACTCCGGAATCCGGAATTCATGCTGCGCGACGCCGACGAGCTCATCGATGGCCAGTACATCAACCAACCGGAGCTGCGGCCCATCGCCGACGCGCTCCTGGCGTGGGCGGCGGCCACCGAGGGCGTGGAGATCCAGATGCGGAAGGGCTACGTCTCGCTCCACAGCCCGCGCCGGAAGTTCGCCCAGGTCACCCGGACCACCAACACCGCCGTGGACGTCGCGCTGCGCCTGGACACACTCCACATCCTGGCCAGGGCGCTGGACCAGAACACCTAATAGCTGAAACGACGGCGGGCCGGGTCGCCGGAAGCTTCCGACGAACCCGGCCCGGGACCGTGGTGAGGGTCCTACGCGTCGATCATCTCGTCGTCGTCCGCTTCCTCGAACTCAACAGCGGCGACGATTTCCTGGGTCTCCGGGTTGATCATGAACGCCTCTTCGTCATCCTCGACCATGATGAAGTCGCCGTGGTCCGTGGTGAAGTGCCAGGCCAGCGTCTTCTCGCCGTCGTGCATGTAGTTGGGGTCGCCCATGGTGATCTTCTGCAGCGCATAGCCGGCGATGTCGCACAGTTCGCGGATGATGACCTCGAAGTCCGGGGCGTCCTCCAGTGCTTCCTCGTCGGCCGCGGCCTGGCGCTCCTCCAGGTTGGGGATGAGCGCAACCTGGCGCTCGATGTACGCGTCGAGCTCCTCGTCGTCGAGCACCAGCAGGCCCTCCTGGGACAGGAGCCAGGCGGCGTTGAGGGCCGTGATGTTTTCGGTTTCGAACAGCTCCTCGAACTCGCCGTCGAGCTCTTCAATGGTGCGCACGGCGTCGTTGGACTCTTCCTCAGTGTCGAGGTCGCCGTCGAGGTAGCGCTCCTCGTCTTCTTCGGACAGGGCATCAAAGGCCGCTACGGTCCGGTTGAAGAGCTCCAGGTGGGCGGTTGCGCCCATCCCGGCGAGGCCCTCGCGGATGAGCGGGTCCACTTCGTCGCGGTCCGCGGTGAACACGTACTGGGCGAAGCCGCCCTCCAAGGACTGCGTGACGTAGAAGTCAACGTAGTAGCTGCCGAGCGCCGCGGGCGCGATCTCGCCGGCGTCGAGCAGTTTCCCGTACATGGCGTTCACCACGTGAACGTTGGCATCTACGACCTCCTCGCTGCCTGCATCGATGCTGGCCTTGGTCAGGACGACAGGGTTCTGGCTCATGGTCATGGGATTCCTCACTGCTGAATGCTTCGGTGCTGCTCAGGACACTTTCACGCTACGTCGGCGGGGGCGGCGGTGTGTTGAGGCGGAAGTGAACGTCAGGCGAAGTTTCAGGCTCCCGCCGGGCGAACTAAGATGAAGCAGATAACCTCCGATCGGACACGGCACCCCCGTGGCCAGCTGAAAGTAGCGCGCACCATGCCATCCCAACCGGACGAGAGTGCGGCACTGGCAATACAGACCCCCGCCATTAACGACCGCTCCCTCGCGGCCGGGTTGGCGTATGCCATGGGCAGCCGGGTTTCCGGAATGTCGTTCGACGCCGCCACCGGACTGATGCTGGGCAAGGTCCGGGGAGGTGCCGACGTCCCATACTCCACCACGGCAAAGCTGGTGCGGAAATCCGGCGGCTGGAGCTGCACCGTGGGTGTCTGCAGCTGCCCCGTCCGCAAGGACTGCAAGCATGTGGCCGCGCTGCTGTTCGCCGCCGAGGACAACCCTGCCATCCGCGTCCAGCTCCTGGCCCCGGCTGAAGTTTCCCGGCTTTCCCGCCAGCCCGCCAACCTGGACCTGGCCGACTGGGAGCAGGCACTGAGCCCGCTCATTTCGCAGCCCGGCATCACGCAGTCCATCAGCGGCATCCCGCTGGCACTCCAGTTCGACATCGAGGAACCGGCGCCGCACTTCTCCTACACAGGCCGCCGCGACCCGCTCCGCAGCGTCCGCCAGCTCAAAGCCCGGCCCGTGATCATGGGCGCCAAGGGCAAGTGGATCCGCGGCGACGTCTCCTGGAACACCCTGAGCTACCTGAACTTCCGCCGCGAATGCAACGAGGCGCACATCGAGTGGATGCAGGCATTCCTGGCCGCACACACCGCCGCCGCCAACCGGGTTCATAACTCCTCCGCGCTGTGGCTGGGCCTGAACACGTTCGCCGGGAAGAACATGTGGAGCCTGCTCACCGACGCCAAAAAGATCGGCCTCGCCCTGGTGCACAGCCGCGGCACCGAGCCGGTGCGGCTCGCCGAGTCTCCCGCCGCCGTCGGGCTTAATTTGAGCCGTTACGGCGCGTCCGTGGGTGGGGACGCTGCGGCTCCGGGCGCAACGCACGACGACGGCGGGCTGGAGCTCGCGCCCACCATCACCGTTGTGGGGGAAGACGTTGATCCGGCGTCGGTGGGGACCATTGGCCGCCCCGCGCACGGCATTTTCCTGACCACTGGCGGGGAGGCTTTGCCCGGGGTTTCCGCGGAGAATGTGATCACGCTGGCGCCGCTGGAGAGCGGGCTGAGCGAGGAGCTGCTGACCTTCGTCACGGCCGGCAGCACGCTGCACATTCCGGCGAAGGACGAGACGCGCTTCCTCACCGGCTTCTACCCGAAGCTGAAGCAGGCAGCCCGGGTCACGGCGACGGACGAGTCGGTGGCGCTGCCCGCCCTGGCCCTCCCGACCCTTTCCCTGCTGGCCAACTACGGCGCGGACCACCGGGTCCGGCTGCATTGGGAATGGCACTACAAGTCCGGAAACCTGGTCACGGCCCAACCGCTGTGGCGGCACCCCGGCGACCACGGCTACCGCGACGACCCCGCCGAGGCCCGCATCCTGGAGGGCATCGGCCAGCCGTGGAACGTTGTTCCGGCCCTGGGCGAATCGGCCACCGGCGGCTGGGGCACGCCACGCCTGTCCGCGTCCGCCGAACTGAACGGCCTGGACACACTCGCTTTTACCGAAGACGTCCTGCCCGAGCTCCGGAACGCCCCGGACGTTTCAGTGGACACTGCCGGGGACATCGCCGACTACCGCGAGGCCGAGGAAGCGCCGGTCGTTTCCATCTCCACCAAGGCCACCGAACAGCGCGACTGGTTCGACCTTGGCATCCAGATCTCTTTGGAGGGGCAGCCGGTTTCCTTCGCCGCCGTATTCTCCGCGCTGGCCGCGGGCCAGACCAAGATGCTCCTGCCCAGCGGCGCGTACTTCTCGCTGGATTTGCCGGAACTGCACCAGCTGCGCGCCCTGATCGAGGAAGCCCGCTCGCTGCAGGACAACAAGGATGCGCCGCTGCAGATCAGCCGTTTCCAGGCCGGGCTCTGGGACGAGCTCGCGCAGCTTGGCATTGTCGATGAACAGGCCGCCGCCTGGCGTGAGGCCGTGGGCGGGCTGCTCGAAGGCGGGATCAACGGGCTGCCGCTGCCTCCCTCGCTCAATGCCGAGCTGCGGCCGTACCAGCTCGAGGGCTACAACTGGCTCAGCTTCCTGTACCGGCACAGCCTCGGCGGGATCCTCGCCGACGACATGGGCCTCGGCAAGACCGTGCAGGCACTCGCCCTGATGTGCGCCGCGAAGGAGCAGGCTGCGTCTGTGTCTGAGGGTGCTGAAACACCAGCGCCCGACGTTCCGGCGCCCGACGGCGTGACTCCCTTTTTGGTGGTGGCCCCCACCAGCGTCGTGGGCAACTGGGCGGCGGAAGCCGCACGCTTCGCTCCCGGGCTCACGGTTCGCATCGTGAGCGAAACCTTTGCCAAGAACAGCCAGGACGCGGCGGTTGAACTCGCCGGCGCGGACATCGTGATCACGTCCTACGCGCTGTTCCGGATCGACTACGATTCCTATGCTTCCAAGACCTGGGCGGGTCTGGTGCTCGATGAGGCCCAGTTTGTGAAGAACCACCAGTCCAAGGCCTACCAGTGCGCCCGGAAGCTGCCCGCGGCGTTCAAGCTGGCCATCACCGGCACCCCGCTGGAGAACAACCTTATGGAGTTCTGGGCGCTGACGTCCATCGTGGCGCCGGGCCTGTTCTCCAGCCCCAAACGGTTCGCCGAGTACTACCAGAAGCCGGTGGAAAAGAACGGCGACAAGGGGCAGCTGGACAAGCTCCGCCGTCGCGTCCGTCCGCTGATGATGCGCCGCACCAAGGACCAGGTCATCCAGGACCTGCCGCCGAAGCAGGAGCAGATCCTGGAGGTGGTGCTGAACCCGCGCCACCAGAAGGTCTACCAGACGCACCTGCAGCGTGAACGGCAGAAGATCCTGGGCCTGATCGAGGACGTGAACAAGAACCGGTTCACCATCTTCCAGTCCCTGACCCTGCTGCGTCAGCTCAGCCTGGACGCGTCGCTGGTCGATCCGTCGCTGTCCGGCGTCCGCTCTTCGAAGCTGGACGTGCTGTTCGAGCAGCTGGAGGATCTGGTTGCGGAGGGCCACCGGGCACTGATCTTCAGCCAGTTCACCGGGTTCCTGGGCAAGGTCCGGGAGCGGCTTGTGGAGGAGAAGATCGAGTTCTGCTATCTCGACGGCGGCACCCGGAACCGAACCGACGTCGTCAACGAATTCAAGAACGGCAGTGCGCCGGTGTTCCTGATTTCGCTGAAGGCCGGCGGCTTTGGCCTGAACCTGACCGAGGCCGACTACGTTTTCCTGCTCGATCCCTGGTGGAATCCCGCGTCGGAGGCGCAGGCCGTGGACCGGACGCACCGGATCGGGCAAGCTCGGAATGTCATGGTCTACCGGCTGGTGGCCAAGGACACGATCGAGGAAAAGGTCATGGCGCTGAAGGCCCGGAAGTCGCAGCTGTTCGCGGATGTGATGGAGGGCGACGCCCTGTCCAGCGGGTCGATCACGGCCGAGGACCTCGCGGGGCTGTTCAAGGACTGAGCGCGGTCAAAGCCTAACTGCAGGCTGCCAGGATACCTTCGATCGCGTCCCGCTCGGCCTGGGTGACCCACAAGCTGTAGTTGGCCTTCACGGCGGTCTGGCGGGCTACGTATTCGCACCGGAACGCCTTGTTTGGCGGGAGCCAGGTGGCCGCATCCTTGTCGCCCTTGGCGCTGTTGGTGGGCCCGTCGGCAGCCATGAGGTTCAGGGCATCGTTGGCCAGCTGCCTGCGCTGTTCGGCGCTGAGCTGCTGGGCGCCCTTCTGCCAGGCGTCGCTGAGGGCAACCAGGTGGTCGATCTGGACGGCGGAGCTGGTGGTGTTGCCACGGACAAAGTCGATGGTTGTGCCTGTGTATTTGTCGGCCAGCGTACCGGTCGTAACGACGCAGTTCTGCGTGCCGGGCTTGAACGTCTCGCCGTCGAGGTCCCTGGCGAGGATGTCGTTTCGGGTATCGCAGCCGTTTCGGTCGACGTCCGCCCACGCGGGGCCGAATTCCTCGCGGGTGTAGCCGGTCTTGGGTGCGCGCCCCTTCACCGGGATAGTCTCCAGCTGGGCGAGCGCCGTTGCCACCTCGGCTGGGCTCACAGATGATTCGCCGGAGTTGCCCGACGGCTGTGCTTCCCTGGCCGCTTCGGCCACCTTGTTTGCGGCCTGCGTTGCGGCCTGGGCTGCGGCGTGGGCGGCGGCGTCACAACCGGTGAGGGCGCTGGCGAGAAGCAGAGTGGTGAACAGCGTCAGTGCTTTGGTGGCGGCGGAGCGGTTGATGGTTATGTCCTTCAGGAGTGCGGCGGAGGTGAACAGGCTACTGGCGCGGGGCGTTCTGACCTGTCATGCCGGGATGTGGAGTCTGTCACCCTAAAATGTCGTACCCCCTCGACATGATGGAAGTATGGACAACACGGCACCGGCAGAGATTCTGGAGACCATCGCGGCCTCTGCCCTGCGGATGGCCGGTGTGCTTCGTGGGAAGGCCGTGGATCCAGCAGCCAGCCCGGCTGCAACTGGCCCGGCTGATGCCCCTTTAGCACCTGATCCGTCCGCGACGTGTGGGGACCTGTCTCGCTGGCAGGCTGAGCTGTGCCTGACCGTCCTGTCGGGGACCGTGGGGATGGAAGCCATGTTCGCTGCCGTGAAGGTCCATGCCGCCAGCGGTTACGACGAGGCGGCCCAGACCATCGCGGGCCCCATCACTTCCCCTCAGGAGCAGACCGCCCAGGACATGGGCATCGTGGCCGAGGTCGCCTGCGCCCTGACCGTCAGCGAACGCACGGGTGACGCGCTGCTAGGCGAGGCACATCGCCTGACCACCACTCTGCCATTGACCCTCGCCGCCCTGGAAGCAGGGACCATTTCGTGGCAGCACGCCCGGATCATGGTTGACGAAACCCTCAACCTGAATCCTGCTGCCGCGCACGCGTTGGAGGCGCATTTCCTGGACCCGGACGAACCCAACCCGGCACGGGGTGGGCCGGCCGGAGAAATGGTCCCGTCCCGGTTCCGTCACAAGGCCCGGACCTGGCGCGAACGCCACCACCCGGACAGCATCGAAAAACGCCACACCCGCAGCGCGGCGGACCGGCGGCTTGAATGCTCCCCGGACCGGGACGGCATGGCCTGGCTCTCCGCCTACCTCCCGGCCAATCAGGCCTCCGGGATCTGGGACCGCGCCACCACCGCCGCCCGCGCTCTGCAGGGCCCCACCGAGTCCAGGACCCTCACCCAACTCCGCGCCGACAGCGCCGCGGCTTGGCTTCTGGGCGGGGCGGCCGATCTGATCCCGTCACCCAAGGCCCAAGTCCTCGTGACCGTGCCGGTGTTTGCGCTGATGGGCCTGACCGATGAACCCGCGATGCTCGACGGGTACGGGCCCATCCCGCCGTCCATGGCGCGGACCCTCGTCGCCGACGGCGCCGATTCGTTCCACCGTGTCCTGACCGACCCGCGCGACGGAGCACCGCTGGAAATCGGCCGTGACAGCTACCGGATCCCCAAAGCGATGCGCCAATGGCTTAGATTGCGGGACGGGAAGTGCCCGTTCCCCGGCTGCAACAACCAGTCCTTGGACAACGAAGCCGACCACCTCCTCGCCTGGCACCAGGGCGGAACCACCGGGATCAGCAATCTCGGTCAGCCTTGCCCCAAGCACCACCGGCTCAAACACACCACACCCTGGAAACCCACCACGGCGAGTTCCACCGAACCACCCGGCTGGATTTCACCCATAGGCCGCCGCTACGCCAGCGAACACCCCGACTGGGAACCACCCATCTGGCCAAACCAGCTACTGAACCAACTCCCCCATCAGGCGCCTGGCCCTCTCCTGCCCGAAAGCCATCTACCGGCAGACCGAGAGCCGGAGCGGAAATGGCTGCGCCGCCCCCAAGAACCAGACCCGCCACCGTACCCATCCGTACCCGACTTCCTCTGGCTGACACAACAGCCTGGGGCCGGTGCGGCACCTCCAGTCCCCTGCGCTAGCACCGGCTGAGCCCTGTCACGCAGCCAGGAAGCAGCTGCGGGAAAGCACTTTCCCGCATATGCTGAAGGGATTCCGACTTCGCATCCACCTGGAGATTCCCGTGCGCACCGTCCGATGGCGGACTCAACTGGCAGTATCAGGGCACGCTGGACGGACTGGTCCCGCCGGGAACTGAACGGCCCGCCACACTCTGGGCGCCCGACGTCGTCCGAATCGGCGATCAATGGATCATGTACCTTACAGTCCTCGGCGGAGTGCGGACTGACCGGACCGGCAACGCCTCGATCGTCCAATTGACCAGCCCGGACCTGGTCACGTGGGATTTCCTCGGTTCCATCGACCTGAAGTCTCCGCGGGTCATCGACGCGGCAGTGGCCCCCTGCGGTGATGGCCGGCACCGTCTCTGGTACAAGGACGAGGCCCGCGGATCCAACACGTATAGTGCGGTAACCAGCACGCCTGCCGATCCGACGTCGTGGGTTCTTGAAGGACTGGCGATTCCGGGGCGCCCGCACGAAGGACCCAAAGTCTTCAAGCTCGGCGGGCAGTTCTGGATTATCGTGGACGAGTGGCGCGGGCAGGCGATCTACCGGTCCGAGGATGCCTCTGGTGGCTGGACCCGACAGGAGTACCTTGACGGCCTCATCCTGACCGCTCCTGAAACGGCCGACGGCGGTCCGGTCGCGGGACGGCACGCGGACGTGGTGCCGCTGGACGCAGCGGCGGACGGCAAGGAACGAGCCCTGATCATTTACTTCACCCATCCGCACTGGAACGGCGAGGATATTGACGCCATGGCAGCAGACCCGAAGACCCACCTCAGCCACGTCCGGGCGGCCGTCCTGGAAGTTCACAACGGCGACCTGGTATGTATTGACGCCTGACGGCACGACAAAAGGCCGAACTGCGGAACTATAAGCCAGCGGCTGCTGGCACCGGTCCGATGTTCGGCCCTTAGCCGGGCTCGCGCCGGGCGGCGCCAATGGGCGCCGCCCGGGCATATCTATTTGAGTTCAGGTCCCACTGGTTATCAGGCCCGCTGCGGCGAACCCAGCTCCACCGGGTCTTCATCAGTGAGGTAAGCAAGTTCCGAGTGCGCGGCGATGTCGATACCGCGCATTTCGTCTTCAGGCTTGATCCGCAGGCCGACAACGCGGTCGAGGATCTTGGCCAGGATCCACGTGATGCCGAACGAGTACGCCAGGACCGTGACTGTGGCCAGCGCCTGGACACCCAGCAATTCAACGCCGCCGCCATAGAACAGGCCGTTGACGGCGTTCGGAGCAGCGTCGGTGGCAAACAGGCCGATCAACAGGGTGCCGATGATGCCGCCCACGAGGTGAACGCCCACGACGTCGAGCGAATCGTCGTAGCCCAGGCGGAACTTCAGTTCGATGGCGAGGGAGCAGACGGCACCGGCGATGGCGCCGATGGCCAGTGCACCCACCGGGCTGACCGCGCCGCAAGCAGGCGTAATGGCAACCAGGGCCGAGATCAGGCCGGATGCCGCTCCCATGCTGGTGGCTGCGCCGTGGCGGAGGCGCTCAACCAGTGCCCAAGCGAGGAGGCCGGCCGACGCTGCCACCGCGGTGTTCAGGAATACGATGGAGGCGGACTGCCCGGCCGAGAGTGCGGAGCCTGCGTTGAAGCCGAACCAGCCCACCCAGAGCAGTCCCGCTCCTACGAGCACAAGCGGCCGGCTGTGCGGCTTGGTGTGCTCCATCTTGGGCCAGCCGGAGCTCTTGCCGAGCACGAGTGCCAGTGCAAGCGCCGCTGCGCCGGCGTTCATGTGCACGGCGGTTCCACCGGCGAAGTCGATTGCCTTGATGCCGCTCGCGATCCAGCCGCCCATGACGCTGCCGTCAGCAGAGGAGAAAGCGAACACCCAGTGTGCGATGGGGAAGTAGACGATGGTTGCCCAGATTCCGGCAAACAGCATCCAGGCGCCGAACTTCATACGTCCGGCTGCCGCTCCCGCAACCAGGGCCGTAGTGACACATGCGAAGAACAGTTGGAAGGCGGCGAACAGGACCACCGGAATGGAGGCTGCCTCGTCTGCGGCGAGCAACTGTCCCATGCCCGGGAATTCCGTGATGTCCCCGATGAGTCCGAGCCCTCCCACGGAGTTTCCGAAGGCCATGGAATAACCGAAGAGCGCCCAGAGTACTGCCACTAGGCTCGCGCCGCCAAAGCACATCATCATCATGTTGAGACGACGAGACCCCACCATGCCCCCGTAAAACAGGGCCAGGGCAGGGATCATCATACAGACCAGCGCTGAGCTGGCCAGAATCCAAGCGACATTTCCCGAATCCATGGGAAACCCCTTTCGTGATGCGAAGAGAGAACGGAAATTGCCCGTCAGAGCCGCTCCGGAGGTGGGACGCGGAGTAAGTACCACGTTCGTCGGAGGGCAGCTATTGCCGTCTGGTTCCAACTGTATGGCTGCAGTTCCGCGATGGGTTTCTGGCTGGTTAAATCAACGTTTCACTCACGGGCACGCGAGTTTCACTGGTCACTCAAACGAACTTTGGATTCAGGGAATTCCGGGATCGCAGCCGCCGGTTTTCCCGCGCAGTGCTACTTGGCGGGGACGGCCATGAACCTGATGGGCAAGTCGAGCAGCTCCAGCGGCCCATGGGGCCCTCGCCGTCAAGCAGGAGTGAGTCGCTCGATTCCATGGTGTATTCGTAGGCGCCGTGTCCGTAAACCATCTTTCCGGCAAGCATGTAAATAGACTCCGTGCCCGGATGCTGGAACAACGCAAGCGGCCACCGACCCTTGCTTGTGTCGGTGGCCGATATGAGCGTCAGTGTGAGTGTGCGCTAGATAAGCCCCTGCGCGAGCATGGAATCAGCCACCTTGACGAAGCCGCCGATGTTGGCGCCCAGCACGTAGTTGCCGGGGTCGCCGTACTCGTCCGCGGTTGAAGCGCAGCGGTGGTGGATGCCCACCATGATCTCGGTGAGCCGCTGTTCTGTGTGCTCGAAGGACCAGGAATCGCGGCTGGCGTTCTGCTGCATCTCAAGCGCCGACGTCGCCACGCCGCCTGCGTTCGCGGCCTTGCCCGGCCCGAACAGCACACCGGCATCCTGGAACACCGAGACAGCGTCACGGGTGGAGGGCATGTTGGCGCCTTCGCCGATCGCGACCAGGCCGTTGCGGACCAACCGCGCGGCAGCATCGCCGTCGAGCTCGTTCTGCGTGGCGCAGGGCAGCGCCACCGTTGCGTCGACATCCCACACCGATCCGGCTTCCACATAGGAAACGCCGGGGCGGCGCACTGCATAATCCTTGAGGCGTCCGCGTTCAACTTCCTTGACCTCGCGGAGGAGCGCGACGTCGATTCCCGCCTCATCCACGATGTAGCCGGAGGAGTCGGAGAAGGCCACCACGCTGGCACCGAGCGTCTGCGCCTTGGCAATGGCGTTGATGGCCACGTTGCCGGAACCCGACACCACCACGCGCTGCCCGTCGAAGGAGGACCCCCGGGTTTTCAGCATCTCCTGGGTGAAGATGACGGTGCCAAAGCCGGTGGCTTCCGGCCGCACCAGGGAGCCGCCCCAGGACATGCCTTTCCCCGTGAGGACGCCGGATTCGGGAAGCCACGGTTGATCTGCACGCGGCCGGAATCGTCGGTCCACGGGACGCGGAAGATGATCTGGCGTTCGGGCTCGCAGAGCCGCTCCAGGATGGCGGCTTCGAGCAGCTCGGGGTGCCGGTCGTGGACGGGACCAAGGCTCTCAAAGACCTCGGTCACTGCCTGGTGGAATTCAGCTTCACCTGGGTTCCGCGCCAGTACCGTATTCCGGATGGCCTCAAGCCGAGCGTCCACGCCGCCTCCTCTAGTTCAACAGTTATTCCATGCAGTGGTAGCAAAATTTCATTTGGCGGAATCCAATGCGACGAATGTCACCTTCTTCAACGGCTGACCGGCTGCCGGAGCCAGGGCCTCGTGGGCGTTTGGCCCAGCCTGTCGTTGAAGTCCTGGGCTTCCCGGTAGTAATCCAGCAGGCTTAGCTGGGAAGCGGCTCCCGGGTCCAGGATGACAACTGCCCGGCGGTGCAGCTGGAGCACCGACGCGGGGCAGTGGGCACTGACCGGACCTTCCACCATGGCCTGCACAGCGGCGGCCTTGTTCTCCCCCATCGCCACCAGCACTGCCAGTTTGGCTTCGCGGATGGTCCCGAGGCCCTGCGTAAGGCACAGCCGCGGAACATCGCCGTCGGAAAAGAACCGCGCGTTGTCAGCCCGCGTGGCCCCGGCGAGGGTCTTCACCCTCGTGCGGGAAGCCAGTGACGACGTCGGCTCGTTGAAGCCTATGTGGCCGTTGGCGCCGATGCCCAGGATCTGGATGTCCACACCCCCGCCGGCGGCGATGGCTGCGTCATAACGGTCAGCCTCGGCCACCAGGTCCGGCGCGTCCCCCTGCGGGGTAAAGAGCCGTTCCAGGGGCAGGTCCACATGGTCGACGAACTCCCGCCGGATGGTGGAGTAGTACGACTGCCCGTGCTCCGGCGGCAAACCCGCGTATTCGTCCAGCGTGAAGCCGGCGACCTTGCCGAAGCTGAGCTGCTCCTCGCGGTGCCGCCGGATGAGCTCCTGGTACGTGGATCGCGGGGAGCCGCCGGTCGCCAGCCCCAGCACGGCCGGTCCCTGCCGGACCCGGGCTTCAATGATGTCCGCCGCCCGGGCTCCTACGTGATCGGCGGACTCACACAGAACTATCTGCACGGTCATTCCTTTCCTGCGTTTGTGGTGTGCCGGCGCGGTATGCCTGCACGAGTTCAAGTTCTTCGGTGGTCACCAGCACGTCCGCCCGGCAACCCGCGGCAATGGCTCCCACCCGGTTGGGGCCAGGCCGATCCAGGCCCATCAGCCGCGCCGGAGTGGAGGATGCCGCGACGACGGCATCGGCCAGGGGAACGCCCCACTCAACGCAGCGGCGGACGTTCTCCAGCAGGTGGCTCGTCGCGCCGGCGATCGCCCCGGGACCGGCGTCGGCGGTTCCGGCCAGGCGCGCCACGCGGTCCTGGACCAGCACGTCCAGGCTGCCGAGAGTGTAATGACCGTCGGACATGCCCGCCGCCGCCATCGCATCCGTAATGAGCGCAATGGAGCGGGGTCCCACCAGCCCGAAGACCATGCGGACGATCTCCGGGTCCAGGTGCACGCCGTCGGCAATCAGTTCCAGCACCACCTGCCCGGGTGACTGTTCGGCCGCCTGCAACAGGACCGCAATGGGCCCGGGCGTGCGGTGGCCCAGCGGGGGCATCCGGTTGAACAGGTGCGTGGCCGACCACAGGCCGCCAACCCCACCGTCTACGCCGCCCAGGGCTTCCCGGGTGCGGGAAGCCGTGGCGGCGGTATGGCCAAGGGAAGGCACGACGCCGTGTTCCCGGCAGAGCTGCACGAGCTCGGCAAAGTGCGGGGTTTCGGGGGCAAGAGTCAGTGACCGCACGGTCCCTCGTCCCGCCTCAAGCCACTGATGCAGGAGCGCCGGGTCTCCGTCGATGATGGCTGCCGGGTCCTGGGCCCCGCACATGCTTGTGGTGATGAACGGCCCTTCCAGGTGCAGGCCGGCCAGGGTGCCGTCCTGCACCAGGTCCCGCAGCACCTCGATCTGTTCCAGCAGTACCTGCGACGGCGCCGAGACCAGCGAGGCGAGTACCGACGTCGCGCCCTGCGCTGCATGGTGGCCGGCAGCCAAGCGCGCGCCGTCCGCATCCGCGGAGAAAGTGTGCCCCACGGCACCGTGGCAGTGGACGTCCACGAGTCCGGGCAGGATGAGCGGCACTTGCCGGAGATCGGCGTCGAAACCTACCGGCAGGTCCGACGTCGGGCCGCACCACACGATGTTCCCTCCGGCCATCACCACGGTGCCGTCGTCGATCACCGCAGCACCGGGGAGTCCGGTGACGAGGCGGCCCCGCAGCCCCACCCCGTCGCCGGCCCCGCTGCCCCGGGCCGACGAAGGCTCAGCTGGCATCGGCTTTGGCCATTGAGCCGTTCTCGTCGTTTTCATCTTCGCGGCCCATGGTGCGCAGGTTCCAGCGACGGATCACAAAGCGGAACACCACGTAGTACACGGCGGCGTAGCCCAGCCCGATGGGGATCAGCCACAGCGGATTCTGTGCGATGCCGAAGTTCAGGACGTAGTCGATCGCTCCTGCTGAGAATCCGAACCCGTGATGGATGCCGAGGAAGTTGACCAGCATCATGGACGTCCCGGTCAGGAAGGCATGGACGACGTACAGCGGCCAGGCCACGAACATAAACGAGAACTCCAGCGGTTCGGTGATCCCGGTGAGGAAGGCCGTGAGGCCGGTGGAGAGCATGATGCCGCCCACGATCTTCTTCTGCGACGGCTTGGCTTCCTGCCAGATGGCGAGGGCGGCTGCGGGCAGGGCGAACATCATGATGGGGAAGAAGCCGGTCATAAAGACGCCGGCGGTGGGGTCCCCGGCGAAGAACCGGTTCAGGTCGCCGTGGGCGCCGTCGTAGTCGCCGATGATGAACCAGACGATGGAGTTCAGGATGTGGTGCAGGCCCAGCGGAATGAGCAGCCGGTTGAGGACGCCATAGACCCCGCTGCCCACCACGGTGTTGTCCGCCACCGTGTTGCCCACGGCAGTCAGCCCGTTGTTGAACAGCGGATACAGCAGCGCCATGGCAACGCCGATCACGATGGCGGCGAAGGATGTCAGGATGGGCACCAGGCGGCGGCCCGCGAAGAAGCCCAGCCAGTCCGGCAGGGTGGTGCGGTGGAAACGCTGCCACAGCAACGCCGTCGTCAGGCCCATCACAATGCCTGCCAGCACGCCGTAATTGATGACGGGATCCTTGCCGCCCTCGGGGGCGGCTCCCAGCACCAGCGGGGCCATGACCTTGAAGACGTTGGTGAGGACCAGGTATCCGACGACGGCGGCAAGGGCCGTGGAACCGTCACCCTTTTTGGCGAAACCGAAGGAGATGCCGACGGCGAAGAGCAGCGGCAGGTTCTCGAACAGGGCGCCGCCGGCGGCGCCGATGACCTGGGCGACGGTGGTCAGGGATTCGAACCTGCCCAGCAGGTCGTCTTGGCCCAGGCGCAAAAGCAGCGCCGCCGCGGGGAGGGCGGCGATGGGGAGCATAAGGCTGCGGCCGAAGCGCTGCATGTTCTGCAGCGCTTTTCCGCTGCCCTTGCCCTTGCCTGGTGCCGGGGCGGCCAGTGGGCCGGCCTCGGCGGAAGCTGATGGGTTTTCAGTCGTCATAATGTTCCTCGTCTCGAAGAGGGTGGTGCTTGTGCGGGGATGCTTGATTCAGTAGAGTCTAGCTAACTGGTTATAACCAGTGATAACCATCACTGTGAAGGGCGCCGACCTCAGTTGTCAACCTCAAGCCGTAAAAGAGCTTCCGGACCCGGCGTCATTCACCGCGAAACGAACTCAGGAGTGGACATGTCCAAAGCAGAAATCATCCTCGCCGCCCTTGGCGGCGCCGAGAACGTCGAAGAAATCGAAGGGTGCATCACCCGCCTTCGCACCGAGGTGGTGGACTCCTCCCGGGTTGACGAGGCCGCCCTCAAGGCCGCGGGTGCCCACGGCGTCATGATGTCCGGCACGGTGGTCCAGGTGGTTGTGGGCCCGGAAGCCGAAAGCCTCGCCGAAGACATCCAGGACCTGATGTGAGCAGTCCTGAGGTGAGCACGCCGGACGTGAGCACGGAAGCACCGGCCCAGGTCATCAGCGTTGTCGCCCCGCTGCCGGGCCGGCTCATTCCCCTGGACGAGGTGCCGGACCCCGTGTTCGCCAAGGGGCTTGTAGGCGGCGGCGCCGCCGTAATTCCCGACGACGACGCCGGCGTCCTCACCGCCGTCGCACCGCTGGACGGCCGGGTCATCAAGGTCATGCCGCACGCCTACATCGTCCAGCACGCGTCTGGGCCCGCAGTGCTGGTCCACGTCGGCATCGACACCGTCGGGCTGAAGGGCGAGGGCTTCGCCGTGCTCGCGCAAAAGGGGGACCAGGTCCGCGCCGGCGACCCCATGATCACCGTGGACGTCACATTGGTCCGCTCAAAGGACCTGAGCATGTGCAGTCCCGTGGTGATCCTGGACAGCGCGGCGGACGCCATCGAACCTCCGGCCTCCGGTGGCCGCGTGGAAGCAGGCGGCCACCTGTTCAAAATTCCCGGAAAATAGGAGACATGGATACGGCAGGGGAACTAAAACACGTCTGGGTCCGCAGGCAACTCCAGGACCTGGTGTCCAGCACGCTGCGGCCCGGCGACGCCCTGCTGGGTGAGCGGCAACTGGAGGAGCAGTTCGGCGTCTCCCGCATCACGGTGCGCCGTGCCATTTCGGACCTGGTCCAGGACGGCGCATTGGTGCGGATCAAGGGGAAGGGCACGTTCGTCTCCCACGGGCTGGTGCGTTCCACCCTGCACCTGGCCTCGTTCAACGAGGACATGCGGGCCGCCGGATTCGAACCCAGCACACGGGTCATCAACGCCTCCACGGCATTGCCGCCGGCGGTGGCCGCCGATCACCTCGGGCTGGCGCCCGGGGAAACTGCCTTTCGCGTCCGCAGGCTGCGGCTCGCGAACGGCGCTCCCGTCAGTGTGGACGAATCGTGGCTGCCGCCCGCGCTGGTCCCCGGGCTGCTCTCGGAAGACCTGACGGGGTCCCTTTACCGGGCCCTCGGCGCCGCGGGGCACCCGGTGCAGCACGCCGAACAGACCGTCGAGGCCGCCGCCGCCCCTGACGAGACCGCCGCGCTGCTGGACATCGAACCCGGGTCACCGGTCCTGCTCTTCCGGCGCCGTTCGTTCACCGGCCAGGAGGACCCCGGCACACCCATCGAATACGCCGTCTCAACGTACCGCTCGGACCGGTACCAGGTGTCCATGCGGCTGGGCGCGGGCTAAGCCATGCTTACGCCGCACCAATACGTCTGGCTCCGCGTCACCCACCTCTGATGCCCCAACTGAGTAGCGCTATCTGCCGTTCTGGACCCTCAAAACGGCACTTGACGCTACTCAGTTGGGTGGGCAGGCACCTGACGTGAAACCATACGGACCATGGCCCAGAAGATTGCGTACCAGGGTGAGCCCGGCGCCAACTCCAATATCGCGTGCATGCAGATGTTCCCCCAGCTGGAAAGCGTTCCCTGCGCCAGCTTCGAGGACGCCTTCGAGCTGGTCTCCAGCGGCGAGGCGGAGCTGGCGATGATTCCGATTGAGAACTCGATCGCCGGCAGGGTGGCAGACATCCATATCCTCCTCCCCCAGTCGCACCTGCAGATCGTGGGCGAGTTCTTCCTGCCCATCCACTTTGACCTGCTGGGCATTCCGGGCAGCACTATCGAGGCGGCCACGGAGGTCCACAGCCACATCCACGCCCTGGGCCAGTGCCGCCGCCTGATCCGGGAGGCCGGGCTGCGTCCTGTCATTGCCGGGGACACCGCCGGATCCGCCCGGGAGGTCCGCGAGTGGAACGACCCCACCAAGCTGTCCCTCGCTCCCCCGCTCGCGGCCGAGATCTACGGCCTTGACGTGCTGGCGTCGCGGGTCGAGGACGACCCGTCCAACACCACCCGTTTTGTGGTCCTGGCGCGGGAAAAGGAACTGCCCACCCGGGAAGAGCTGCCCGGACCGGCGGTGGCCAGCTTTGTGTTCCGCGTCAGGAACGTCCCGTCGGCGCTGTTCAAGGCGCTGGGCGGGTTCGCCACGAACGGCGTGAACATGACCCGGCTGGAGAGCTACATGGTGGGGGACGAATTCGCCGCCACAATGTTCATGGTGGACGTCGAAGGCCACCCCGAGGACCTGCCGTTGCGCCTGGCCCTTGAGGAACTGGATTTCTTCACCACCGAAGTCCGCATCCTGGGCGTCTATCCCGCCGCCGGTTTCCGGACCGCGCAGACAGTCACTGTCTGATCGCTGGCCGCTGGAGCGGAGCGAAAAACGCGGCGAGTTCGGCCGTCGCGTCCAGGGGCAGGACGTTGGCCACGTACTGGTCCGGCCGCACCACCACCACCACGCCGCCGCGGTCCAGGCCCCGGAGCTCGAAGATGTCAGCGGCGGGATCGGTGGCGTAGACCTTTTCGTAGTCCGTCAGCTGGAACGGCCCCACTGACGGCTTGAACGCCGCCGGAACCGCACCGATATCAACGTTTGTGTGGTCCTGATGGTAGATGACCTTCACATCGAACCACGCGTCCCGGTCAGCGCCCGACGGCGTAGCGGCCAGCGGTGATTCCGGCGAGTTCGCGATCCACTCGGCGAAGCCGGAGACGAACGACGGCGGCGCGTGCTGTCCCGCCGTCGGCTGTCCGGCATCCTGTTGTCCCGCCGTCGGCTGTTCTGCGGACGACGTCGCCGCATCGGATGCTGCCGCGTCGGCGAAGACGTAGATGCGCCACCGGCCGTCCGCTGTGGCGTGGTGGCCGAGATGCATCGGGTTGCCGTCGCACACCCGCACCACGGGCGCGGACTTGAACCGCTTGCCGATGGGGAAGCCGGCGGCCAGGTGCTGGTGCACCGGTTCTGCGGTAATCATGGACGGCGTGTACTGGGTCATGAAGCCCGCGGGGAACTCGGCGGTGCTGACGTAGAAGTCCTCAAGCTCGGAGGGGTTCGCAAACTCCTCCGGCTTCTTCGCCATCATGGTGGACCACTCTTTGTCGAAGTCGATCAGGTTCTTCGCCACCACCTGCCGCTCGGCCGAGTACGTGGCCAGCAGGCTGGCGGGGCTGCGGCCCTCGAGCACATGCCCGAGCTTCCAGCCGAGGTTGAAGCCGTCCTGCAGCGAGACGTTCATGCCCTGGCCGGCCTTGGCGCTGTGCGTGTGGCAGGCATCGCCGGTGATGAACACGCGGGGTGTGCGCGTCCCGCGCTGGTCCGGAAGGACGTCGTCGAACCTGTCCGTGAGGCGGTGGGCGACCTCATACACGCTGTGCCAGGCGACATTGCGGACGTCCAAGGTGTAGGGGTGCAGGATGGTGTTCGCGTGGTCGATGATTTGCTCGATGGTGGTGCTGCGCACGGCCCCGTGGTCCTCCGGCGCGACGTCGCCGAGGTCAACGTACATGCGGAAGAGGTGCCCGCCTTCGCGCGGGATTAGCAGGATGCTGCCGCCCGCACCGGACTGGATGGCGCATTTTGTGCGGATGTCGGGGAAGTCGGTGACGGCGAGAACGTCCATGACTCCCCACGCGTGATGGGCCTGGTCACCGGCCATGGTGCAGCCGATCGAGTCGCGCACCTTGCTGCGTGCGCCGTCCGCGCCGACGACGTACCTGGCTCGGACAACACGCGTCTTGCCCTCGTCAGGTCCTGAAGTGTGGACGAGCCTCACGGCGACTGGGTAGTCGCCGTCGCCGATTTCGAGGCTGCGGAACTCATAGCCGAAGTCGGGCGACATCCGCGCTGGCGCGTTGGCCATGTACTCGGCGAAGTAGTCCAGCACGCGGGCCTGGTTGACGATCAGGTGCGGGAACTCGCTGATGCCCGTGGGGTCGTCCGTCGTGCGGGCGGCGCGGGCGATCCGGGAGTGGTCGGCGGGGTCCGGTTTCCAGAACGCCATTTCGGTGATGCGGTAAGCCTCGGCGATGATGCGCTCCGCGAACCCGAACGCCTGGAAGGTTTCGACGCTGCGGGCCTGGATACCATCCGCCTGGCCGATGACGAGCCGCCCGGGGCGGCGCTCCACGATGCGCGTGGTGACGCCAGGGAACCGGGAGAGCTGGGCCGCGGTGAGCATGCCCGCAGGACCGGTGCCCACGATGAGCACGTCCACTTCGTCGGGAAGCTCGGCAGGCCGGTCCAGACCGACGCCGGATGCTGGCTGGACCCGCGGGTCACCGGATACGTAACCGTGGTGGTGGAACTGCACGGGCTTTCCTCACTTCGTTGTGCGGCTGGCAGGCATCGAGTTCGATAATAGAACTCGATGTTCCATATATGAATCCTGCCCTGAAGTGGAAGTCTACGCGGCAGTGATGCAGGCCACAACCGGCACCGGCGACCGTGTGCCCGGGTCGCCGGAGTCCTACCCCATCGCCGGCGCTACCGACGTTCCGGAGCTGAACTGGCTGCGGGCCCAGCGGGCGAGTTTTTTGCCCTTGCCCTTCCACCAGTTGTCCTCGTCCTTGTCGTGGTGCAGACGGAAGATGATGGCCACCATCACGAACATCGACATGCCAACGTCCATCCAGGACCAGGCCAGCGCGTCGATCAGCACGCTCATGCCGGCGGCGATGATGGACGGAACGGCCAGCGTCCGGAAGACCGTGCTGGCCACATAGCGCCGGTGCGACCTCGGCACGGACAGCGCCCGCACCATGTCAAAGCACATGCAAACCACAACGACGGTCTGACCGATGGCAAGCAGGATCAGCCCGGCACTGGACCCTGCGAACATAACGACTGAAGAACCAAACACGCGAAAACCCCCAAAGGCTCGAACCTGCACTGTTAGACCTAGCTGAAGTTCCATTCAAGCCAGTGGGGGGTGGTCCGGTCACGAGTAGTGAGTACTCGCTTTTCGGCATCAGACAAGCATTGTTCTCGCCTCAGATGAGCATCGCCTGCCGCACATTGCCCGCTGATCCAGCGCCGCCGGCTCCCGAGGAGGAAACCCTTCCGGCCGAAAGGACGTAGTAGCTGTCCGCGGCATGGAGGGCAAAACCGATGTGCTGCTCCACCAGGAGGATGCTCATGCCGTTGCGCTGGGACAGCTTGAGGATGGTCGCTTCGATCTCCGCCACAACGTTGGGCTGGATGCCTTCGGTTGGTTCGTCCAGGATCAGAAGGCGCGGCTCGGTGATCAACGCCCGGGCAATGGCAAGCTGCTGCCGCTGGCCGCCCGACAACAGCCCGGCCCGCCGTGCCAGCAGCGGACGGAGCGCGGGAAACATATCGAGGGCCTCTGCCACGCGTTCATTGCCGTTCCTGCGCCCGTCCGCGATGAGCTGCAGATTCTCCATAACGGACAGCTGCCCGAATGACTGCTGGCCCTGTGGTACATAGGCCATGCCCCGCGCCATCCGCTGGTGTGGGCGGAGGGCCGAGATGTCCTCCCCGTCCAGGGTGATGCGTCCGGCCATGGGTTTGAGGAGCCCGACGACGGCGCGCAGCAGCGTCGTTTTGCCGGCGCCGTTGTGCCCCAGAACCGAGACGACGGCTCCCTCCCGGACGGTCACGCTCACCCCGGAGATCACCTGAGTACGGCCGTAACCGGTCTGCAGATTTTCGATTTCGAGCATCATTGGCCTTCCGTTGCCGCGGTCCCCAGGTACACGTCCTGCACCTTCTTGTCGGCCTGCACCTGCGCTACGCTTCCCTCACTGAGGACCTTGCCCGCGGCAAGGACAGAGACCGATGTCGCGAACTCCCGGACGAAGTCCATATCGTGCTCAATTACGAGGGTGATCCGGTTGGCTGCGATGCGGCGCAGCAGCTCGCCGGTTTCCCCGCGCTCGTCCTGGCTCATCCCCGCGATTGGCTCGTCCAGGAGGAGCACGTCCGAGTTCTGCACCAGGAGCATGCCGATTTCCAGCCACTGCTTCTGTCCGTGGGCGAGGATGCCTGCCTTCTTGTCCGCCGCGCCTGCCAGGCCGATGATTTCCAGGGCCTCTTCCACGGCTGGTTCCACGGACTTCCGGCGGCGGAGCATCTGCAGCGGGCTGCGGCTGGAGCCGGCAGCGATGTCGAGGTTCTGGAGTACGGAGAGGTTCTCAAACACGCTTGCGGTCTGGAACGTGCGCCCCACACCCAGCCGGGCGATCTTGTGCACTTTGCGGCCGAGGATCTCTGTGCCGGTGTGGTTCACCGATCCCGTAGCCGGCACCAGCCCGGTGATGGCATCAATTACCGTCGTTTTCCCGGCACCATTGGGTCCGATCAAGAACCGCAGGTCGCCCTGGATCACATCAAGGTTGACGTTGTCCACGGCGAGGAATCCGTCAAAGGAAACCGAGAGGTTACGGACTTCGAGGTATTTTGGCCGGCCGCGGCGCCAACCCCCGGCCTGGGGCTCCCCGTCAGGGAGCAGCGTGGGCGTCGTCATCTGCTGACCTCCTCAGGCTTGGTGGCTCGCTCTTCAACGTCGGGATCTGGCGCGTCGGGCGGCGCTACGGGATCTGACGCTTCGGGCGGCGTTCTGCGCCGCCTGCCCAGCAGGGCCGGCAATGAGGCAAGCCCGCCCGGCATAAACCCGATGACCAGGACAAACAGCAGGCCCTGGAAGTACACCCAGAAGGACGGGAAAGTGGATGACAGGCTGGACTGGGCCGCGGCGACGCAGACGGCGCCGAGGACCGGCCCCAGAAGGGTGCCGCGGCCGCCGATTGCGACGCCGATAAGGAATGCGATGGACGGGATCACGCCCACGTCCGCAGGCGAGATGATCCCGACGATCGGGACGAACAACGCCCCCGCGACGCCTGCCAGGACGGCGGCAGCCACGTAGATGACGGTTTTGACGGTCGCCGGATCGTAGCCCAGGAAACGGACGCGCTCCTCCTGGTCCCGGACCGCCACCAGCAGCTCGCCGAAACGGCTGTGCATCAGCTGCCGGGCAATGGCGACCGACAGCAGCAGGACCACCGCCGCGATCATGTACAGCATGAGCTTGTTGTTCGGGTCCTTCAGGTCAAAACCGAAGAATGACCGGAATCCGTTCAGTCCGTTGGACCCTCCGGTTGTAGCCTGCTGGCCAATCAGGAACACTGCGAAGGCCGCCGCCAGCGCTTGGCTGAGAATCGCGAAATAGGCACCTTTGACGCGGCGCTTGAAGATCGCGAAGCCCAGGACGAGTGCCACCAGCCCCGGAACCAGGACCACGGCGAGGAGCGTCACTGCGGGGCTCCGGAACGGTTCCCACCAGCCTGGAACCTCGCCGCTGCCGTAGAGGGACATAAAGTCCGGCACCCCGGAGCCGCCGAAGAGCGATGCGTCGGCCAGCTTCATGTGCATGGCCATGATGTAGGCCCCGAGTCCGAAGAACACCCCCTGGCCCAGGGTCAGCATGCCGCCGCGTCCCCATGCCAGGCCGATACCGACTGCCACGATGGCAAAGCAGAGGAACTTCCCTAGCAGGCCGAGGTTGAACGCCGGAAGCAGCGCGGGTGCAACGCCCAGGAGCAGGACCGCACCAAGGGTGAATCCGGCCACGGTTCCCAACCGCCCGCGCAACAGGCTTTTCATGCCAGGCTCCTTGTTTTGAGGCTGAAGATGCCCTGCGGCCGAAGCTGGAGGAACACCACAATCACGATCAGGATCAGGACCTTGCCGATGCTGGCCGTCGTCGAGTACTCGAAGACGGACTGCAGCACTCCCAGGGCAAAGGCAGCGATGACGGCCCCCTTGATCTGGCCGATACCTCCGGCCACCACCACCAGGAAGGCATCCACTATGTAGTTGGTGCCGAGGTACGGGCTTGTTGAACCTATGAGTGTGACCGCGACGCCGGCGATGCCGGCCAGGCCCGAACCGATGAAGAACGTCAGTTGGTCGCTGCGCCGGGTTGACACCCCACTCGTTTCCGCGAGGTCCCGGTTCAGCACAACGGCCCGGATACGGCGCCCGAGCGGCGTGGCCTTCAGGAGGAGGACCAGGCCGGCGAGGCACAGCAGCGAGAGCCCCAGGATAAAGAGCCGGGTCAGCGGGATGGGAGCGCCCAGCAACTCGATGTTCCCCTGCAGCCATCCCGGTGCGCGGACATCGACGCTGGGTGCCCCGAAGATGTCACGTGCGGCCTGCTGCAGGATCAGGGCCACCCCGAAAGTGACCAGAAGGGTGTCCAGGGGCCGGTGGTACATGCGGCGCAACAGCACCGCTTCGAGCACCAGCCCCAGGACACCTCCCACCAGGAAGCCTGCGGGAATGGACACCAGCAGCGATACGCCGGCGTCGGAGATGGCCTGCTGGACCACAAAGGCCGTGTAGGCCCCGGCCATCATGAACTCGCCGTGGGCCATGTTGATGACCCCCATCTGGCCGAAGGTCAACGACAGTCCCAGTGCCGCCAGGAGCAGCACGGAGCCGAGGCTGAGTCCGGCGAACATCTGCCCTATCAGGAGTTCCATTCCAGCAGGCCTTTCCTCGATGTTTCCGCGGCCGTTACTTGGTCAGGTCCTTGGCCCAGTCGTAAGTGGCCAGGAACGGATCCGGTTCAACCGCCGCGGGCGATGACCACACCGTGTCGATCAGGCCCTCCGCGTTTATCTTGCCGATGCGGGGGGTCTTGGTGATGTGGTTGTTCTCCCCGTTGACCGTGACCAGGCCCTCAGGCGCCTCGAAGGTCACCCCGTCCGCGGCGGCCTGCACCTTGTCCACCTCAAAGGATCCCGCCTTCTCCACGATTGCCTTCCAGAGGTACAGGGAGGTGTAGGCGGCTTCCATGGGGTCGCTCGTTACGCGCTCGGTGCCGAACTTCGACTTGAACGCCGCCACGAACTTCTTGTTGGCTGGCGTGTCCAGGGTCTGGTAGTAGTCCCAGGCAGTCAGTTGGCCTTCGACGTTGTCCAGGCCGACGCCGGGGACTTCCTCCTCGGCGATGGACACGGAGACCACGGGAATGGTGTCGGCGGTCAGGCCAACGCTCCTGTACTGGCGGAAGAAGGCCACATTGCTGTCGCCGTTGAGGGTGTTGAAGACCGCGTCGGCCTTGGAGTCCCGGACTTTGTTGACGATGGTGGAGAATTCCGTGGAGCCCAGCGGGGCGTACTCCTCGCCGAGGACTTCGATGCCCTTGGCCGCGGCGTAGGCCTGGATGATTTTGTTGGCTGTTCGCGGGAAGACGTAGTCACTGCCGACCAGGAACAGGGACTTGGTTCCCTGCTCGGCCAGATAGTCCAACGCCGGGATGATCTGCTGGTTGGTGGTGGCGCCGGTGTAGAAGATGTTCTTCGACGACTCCAGGCCCTCGTACTGCACCGGGTAGAACAGCAGCGCGTCGTTGGCCTCAAACACAGGGAGCATCGCCTTGCGGCTCGAGGAGGTCCAGCCGCCGAATACCGCGGCCGCGCAGTCCTGCTGGATCAGTTTCCCGGCGCGCTCCGCGAACTTGGTCGGTTCGCTGGCGCCGTCCTCGCTGATGACCTCGAGCTGCTTGCCCAGGACACCGCCGGAAGCGTTGATTTCCTCGGCAGCCAGGGACAGGGAGTCGAAGACGGTGCTCTCGCTGATGGCCATGGTGCCGGACAGCGAGTTGATGAACCCGACTTTGATGCTGCTGCCCGAGGTGTCCACACAGGAAGTGCCGCTGCTGGCGGTGGAGCCTGCGGACGCCGGATCCGCGATCTGGCTGCCGCAGCCTGCCAGGACAGTGGCCATGGCGGCTGCCGCCAAGGAATAGAAAGCGCGTTTGGTGACCGAAACCCTCATGTGTACCTGCTTCTCACTCCGCCGTTGCGCTGGGCAGCGGCTCGCCTCCGAGGTCCGTCAGAAGTGACCCCTTGCGATGAACGTAGGAGCGAATTGTTTCAGCGCCTGCCCGGTTGGTTTCGAGACCGTTTCGGGGCGCTCGCCGGGCCGGCCGGGAGTTGAGGCGCACGGCAGGCGTGCGGGAGAAAACCGCGGGAAAACGGGCCCTGGGAGAGTTAACCTGCGGGAAACCTGCCGCGGCGTAACTTTGGCCCGGTAGCCGGACATAATCCGGCCCAGCGCCGTGAAACGGGTCTCACCTGCGGCTATGCGCAACACCCGAGCGGCGGGCAGGGCTATTTATGCGTCGGCCGACTGCCTGAGTGGCGACTATTCGCCCAGCGCCCTGGGCCGCCAGACCACCACGGCTTGGGAGCGCGCACGGGGGCGCTGGCCCCGTGCCAGGCTGACCACATCACCGGCGGCACCGGCCGCGAAGATCCGCGAATCAAGAGGATCACGACGGCGGCCCAGCTCCTCGGTCATCTCGCCCACCCTGCGCTGCAGCGCGGCCACCTGGTTCTCGAGCTCAAGGATCCGTTTGATGCCTTCGAGCGAGACGCCCTCGTGGGACAGCCGCTGGACTTCGCGCAGCATGTTGATGTCCCGCTGCGAATAGCGGCGCGACTTCCCCGGCGCCCGGCTGGGCGAAACAATGCCCAGCCGGTCATACTGCCGGAGCGTCTGCGGGTGCATGTCCGCCAGTTCAGCCGCGACGGAGATCACGAAGATCGGCTGGTCAGCGCTGATGTCCACGGTCTGCTCCGTTGCTTAGAGCCGGGCCTTGGCGGCCAGGCCTTCACGGACATCGGCGTCGGCGGTGGCTTCGGCAAAGGCCTTCACGGCTGCTTCGGCTTCCTTGTTCAGGTTCTTCGGCACCGCGACGTCGATGGTCACCAGGAGATCGCCGGTGACCTTGGAGGTCTTCACGCCGTGGCCTTTGACCCGGAGCGTACGCCCCGAAGGCGTGCCGGCCGGAACACGGACCTTGACGGTCTCGCCGTCGATAGTGGGGACCTGGATGTCGGCGCCCAAAGCAGCTTCCGGGAAGGTGACCGGGACATGGATGCGGAGGTTGTCGCCGTCGCGCGTGTAAAACTCGTGCGGCTTGACGGACACGGCCACCATGAGGTCGCCGTTGCCGGCGGGCCCTGGCTGGCCCTTGCCGCGGACGCGCACTTTCTGGCCGTCCTTGATGCCGGCGGGAACGCGGACGTCAATGACGTCACCGCTGGGTTCGCGCAGGCCGATGGTGGTGCCGCGGATGGACCCGGAGAAGGAAATGCTGGTCGTAGCCGTACGGTCGGCACCCTTCTGCGGCGGGCGCTGGAAGCCCGTCGGGCCGCCGAAGCCGCCGCCGCCAAACAGGTCAGCAAACTCGGGCGGGATGCCGCCTGACGTATTGAACCCGCCGGGCTGGCGCCGCGCGCCGCCGGTGAACAGGCCGCCGAACATGTCCTCGAAGCCGCCGTTCCCGGCACCGGCACCGGCACCGCCGGGGGCAAAGCGCGCGCCGCCACCCATGGCCCGGATGGCGTCATACTGCTGGCGCTCGTCCGGATCAGACAGCACTGAATAGGCCTCGGAGATGTCCTTGAACTTCTTCTCCGACGCAGCGTCCCCCGAGTTGGTGTCCGGGTGGTGCTGGCGGGCAAGTTTCCGGTAGGCCTTCTTGATGTCGGCGTCGGAAGCGTCCTTGGCGATACCAAGGATCGCGTAAAAGTCCTTGTCCACCCAATCCTGGCTAGCCAATGGCGTTTCCTTTCAAATCTCTGTGCCGAGATGGAAGTTCGCGGCAATGTTCCTGCGAATCACTGCCGCGAACTGCCATCTCGATGGGGTAAATGCTACGCAGGAACTGCGACGATAACCTGTGCTGCGCGGAGGACGCGCTCGCCTGACCGGTAGCCGGAGCGGAGGACCTGGCTGACGGTGTCAACCTCGATGTCCTCTCCCGGCTGCTGGATGAGGGCCTCGTGGATCGTGGGATCGAACTCCACTCCGGTCTCATCAATGCGGACCAGGCCGTACGTCTTCAGCGCGTTCTCCAGCTTGGTGGCGATCGCGGCGAACGGGCCGTCGGTCAGGTCACCGTGCTGGCGGGCAGCATCGACGTCGTCCAGTACCGGCAGCAGGGAGTTCAGGACGCCGATAACAGCCATCTCCCCTGCCACGGCCCGGTCGCGCTCGACGCGCTTGCGGTAGTTGACGTATTCAGCCTGGAGGCGGAGGAGATCGTTCTTCAGCTCGGCAGCTTCAGCGTGTCCGGCACCCTGTGCCACCGATTCCTCGGCCGGCACCTCGATGCCGTTCAGGATTTCCTCGACCTGGGCGAGTGCATCGCCGTCCCTGTCACCAAGCTCGCCGCCAACAGGCTCGCCCACTAGGGGCTCTCCCACCGGCTCGGCAGCGGGCTGCTCGCCCTCCGGGTGCCGGGCCTGCCCGGTCACCGGGTCAACCTTGCGGTTGTCCCGGATGATCGGCTCCTGGTTCGCGGATGAGTTGTGCTCTTCCTCGTTACCGTGGTGCGGCATGGCTACTTCTTCGCTTCGTCTTCGTCGATGATCTCGGCGTCGACGATGTCCTCATCAGCAGCCTTGTCGCCGGCGGGGGCGCCACCAGCGGCGCCTTCGGCACCTGCGGCACCGGTGGCACCGTCCGGCGAACCGGCCTGGGCGTAAATGGCTTCGCCGAGCTTCGACTGGGAAGCCTGGAGCTTCTCGAACGCGGTCTTCACGGCTGCGTCATCGGTGCCTTCGAGGGCCTTCTTGAGCTCGTCGACGTCGGCCTTGACCTCGGTCTTGACCTCTTCGGGCAGCTTGTCGGCGTTGTCGGCGATCAGCTTGTCCACGGAGTAAGCGAGCTGCTCCGCGGTGTTGCGGGTGTCGGTCGCCTCGCGGCGGGCCTTGTCCTCGGCTGCGTGCTCCTCGGCGTCCTTGACCATGCGCTCAATGTCTTCCTTGGAGAGCGCGGTGCCACCGGTGATGGTCATGGACTGTTCCTTGCCGGTGCCCTTGTCCTTCGCGGAGACGTGGACGATGCCGTTGGCGTCGATGTCGAAGGTGACCTCGACCTGCGGGACGCCGCGCGGAGCCGGCGCGATGCCGGTCAGCTCGAACGTGCCCAGCGGCTTGTTGTCGCGGGTGAACTCGCGCTCGCCCTGGAAGACCTGGATGGCCACGGACGGCTGGTTGTCATCAGCCGTGGTGAAGGTCTCGGACCGCTTCGTGGGGATGGCGGTGTTGCGCTCGATCAGGTGCGTCATCACACCACCCTTGGTTTCGATGCCCAGGGACAGCGGGGTGACGTCGATCAGCAGGACGTCCTTGCGCTCGCCCTTCAGAACGCCGGCCTGGAGTGCTGCGCCAACGGCTACAACTTCATCCGGGTTGACGCCCTTGTTCGGTTCCTTGCCTCCGGCCAGTTCCTTGACCAGGTCGTAGACAGCGGGCATGCGGGTGGAACCGCCCACGAGGACGATGTGGTCGATCTCGGAGAGCTTGATGCCGGCTTCCTTGATGACGTCCTGGAACGGCTTCTTGGTGCGGTCCAGCAGGTCCTTCGTGAGGTCCTGGAACTTGGCGCGGGTCAGCTGCTCGTCCAGGTGGACCGGGCCATCGGGGGTGACGGAGAGGTACTGGAGCGAAACGTTGGTGCTGCTGGAAGAAGAGAGTTCCTTCTTGGCCTGCTCCGAGGCTTCACGCAGGCGCTGCAGGGCGATCTTGTCCTTGGACAGGTCAATGCCCTTGACCTTGAGCTGGTTCAGCAGGTAATCAACAACGCGCTGGTCCCAGTCGTCGCCGCCAAGGTGGTTGTCGCCGGCGGTGGAGCGGACCTGGATGGTGGAGAAGTTGTCTTCATCCTTGCCGACTTCCAGCAGGGAGACATCGAAGGTTCCGCCGCCGAGGTCGAAGACCAGGATGAGCTCGTCTTCCTTGCCCTTGTCCAGGCCGTACGCCAGAGCGGCCGCGGTGGGCTCGTTGACGATGCGCAGGACGTTGAGGCCTGCGATTTCGCCGGCCTCCTTGGTGGCCTGGCGCTGGGCGTCGTTGAAGTACGCGGGAACGGTGACGACGGCGTCGGTGACCTTTTCGCCGAGGTAGGACTCGGCATCGTTCTTCAGCTTCATCAGGATGCGTGCGGAGATTTCCTGCGCCGTGTACTTTTTGTCATCGATGGCGACGCTCCAGTCAGTGCCCATGTGGCGCTTGACGGAATGAATGGTGCGGTCGATGTTGTTGACGGCCTGGCGCTTGGCGATCTCGCCAACCAGGACTTCGCCGGACTTGGAGAATGCAACGACGGACGGCGTGGTGCGGCCACCCTCGGCGTTGGCAATAACGGTGGGCTCGCCACCTTCGAGAACGGAGACGACGGAGTTGGTGGTTCCGAGGTCGATACCTACTGCACGTGACATGTGTTGCTTCCTTCTTTCCTTGGAAACTTGCTGGCGCTCGTGTTGAGCGTTCTGCACTCAACTTTACTCAAGGCACAAGCGATGTCAATCCAAAGTTGAGCGGAGTACGCTCAACTTTGGATTTTTGGGTCACGGCACCCTCAGGCGAACCCCCGGAATCCCGGGGATTTCAGGCGGAAAATCCCCGTCCCTGGCAGTAGTTCGCTGTGCGTGA
This sequence comes from Pseudarthrobacter raffinosi, assembly GCF_023913835.1. Lineage (NCBI taxonomy): Bacteria > Bacillati > Actinomycetota > Actinomycetes > Micrococcales > Micrococcaceae > Pseudarthrobacter > Pseudarthrobacter raffinosi. The sequence goes on from NZ_JAMXBG010000010.1 coordinate 79,213, forward strand.
ACGGCCGCTACCGGTTCTCGTCCTCGTCCACTTCCACCTCACGGGCGCTGTCAACAGAGCCGGCCTCGCCGTAGTCACCTTCGGGATAGTCGCCCTCCTGGGGCTGGTTCTCCGCCCCGCCCACGACGCCGGCCTCGCCGTAGTCGCCTTCCTCATACTGGCCACCTTCACCCTCCAGCCCGGGCTCGGTGCTGCCTTTGCGGCGATCTTCTTCAGGTGCGGTGTTTTCACTCATGACGTGATCTCTCCTTTGAGTCTCGGCGTCCATCCGGACGCATTTGGAGTCTACTCAGCCGGAGGCGGGCTAAACAGGGGTGGCCGCAGACTTCGGGTCGTCCCGCGGGTTTCCCTCAGGCACGAGCCCAGCCATCGCCGCGAGGACAGTGAGGTGGTGTTCAAAGAGTTCGCCCCGGGCACGGAACGTATCCGGGCCATATTGGCCAAAAACCTCAAAACTCACGGCCCCGAAGAGCGACGTCCACACGAGGGCACCGTTCGCCTGGAGTTCGTCCGGCATGGCCAGCCCAAGTTCACTGCGGATCGCCTCAAGGTCGGCGGACAGGGCAGAAGGTACGACGGCGGTGCGCGCCGTGGCGGTCAGCGCACCTGCCCGGTAGGCGCCGTCGAGAATGCCGATCAGGCGGTAGATCACGCGCGTTCCCGGGGTTGTGGTCTGGCTCGAGGGGGCCTGGTAGCCGGGGACCGGACTCCCGAATAGCAGGCCGTAGCGCGCAGGCTCCCGCAACGCCCATGCCCTGACAGCCCGGCCGAGCGCCTTGAACCTGCCATCGAAGTCGCGCACCGGCACCGCGTTCACCGCGGCATCCACGGCGTCGCCGAGCTCACTGTAGGCGTCCACCAGAAGCAGCGTGAGCAGCTCGTCGCGGTTGGCCACGTAGCGGTAGACCGCGGAGGAGACCACGCCAAGATCCCTTGCCACGGCGCGGAGGGACAATGCGGCCGCGCCCTGCGTTGCCAGGTGCTCCCTGCCCAGCCTGACGATGTCGGCAATGGTCTGGGCCCGGGCGCGCTCCCGCGGTGTCCGGGCGCGCTCCCGCGGTGTCCGAAGGATGGGTTCCGCGGCCGCGGCAGGGTCATTCATTGCTCCAGCATGGCACAAATCAGAGCAGTGTCAACAATTGCGAGCACTGCTCTTGACAGGCCTCCCGGACAAGGCGCACGCTTGTTGGAGAGCAGCGCTCTCTAGCGGAAATCCCTTGAGGAGAAGTCATGAACGATGTCTACGTTGTTACCGGAGCCGGCCCCGTGGGCTGGACAGTTGCAGAACAGCTCGCTGAGCAGGGGAAAAACGTCAGGATCCTCACCCGTTCGGGCAGCGGCCCCAAGCATCCGCTGGTGGAACGGGTGAAGGCCGACGTCCAGAATGCCGCCCAGCTGCGGGACGCCTTCGCGGGCGCCACCGCCGTCTTCCACTGCATCCACGGCTCCTCCTACACGGTGGACGCGTGGCAAGCAGAACTGCCCCGGGCCGAGCAAACGGTGCTATCCGCAGCAGGCGAGGCAGGCGCCGTCGTCGTTTTTCCCGAGAGCCTTTACTCGTACAGCGAGCCTGAACGCCCCATGGTCGAGGCGGGTCCGCGGACTGCCGAGGGCGGCAAGCGGGGCGTCCGCACCGCGCTGCTCAAGGCGCGGGACGCCTCTCCGACCAACACCGTCAGCGTGGTTGCCGGCGATTTCTTTGGCCCTCGGGTGCGAACCTCACATGCCGGAGAGCGCGTGGTCCCCGCCGTCCAGGCCGGCAAGAAAGTCTGGGTCATCGGGAGCGCCGATCAGCCCCATTCATTCACGTACGTCCCGGACCTGGCCGCCGCGATGATCCACGCCGCGGCGACGCCGTCGCTGTGGAACAGGGTGTGGCACGCGCCCACGGGTCCGGCAGTCACGCAGCGGCAGCTGGCCACAGCGTTCACCGAGACTGGCGGAGTGCAGGCGCCGAAGCTTGGAGCCATTCCGGGCTGGGCGCTCCGGACCATGGGTGTGTTCTCGAAAGACTTCCGCGAAGTTGCCGAAATGCTCTACCAGTTCGAGCGGCCGTTTGTGATGGAATCTGCCGCCAGCGAGACCGCACTTGGGATCCGCCCGACACCTCTGCGCGAGGCCGCCGCTGCCACGGTGGCCTGGTGGCGCGCACAGTGCTAGGTGCCCTAGCGGCGGCTGGCAGTCTCTGACGCGGGATGAAGGCCGGGCTCGGCCGGGCCAACCTCCCGCCGCACCGCGGCATCCAGCTCCGTCCGGCCCAGCTTGCCGGGCCACCAGATGCGCGGGCCGATGTCGTACGCCAGCGCAGGGACCAGCAGCGAGCGCACCAGCACGGTGTCCAGCAGTACGCCGAACGACACAATGAAGGCCAGCTGCACCAGGAACATGATGGGGATGACGCTCAGTGCGGCGAACGTGGCGGCCAGCACCACGCCGGCCGAAGTGATCACTCCGCCGGTCACGCCGAGTCCGCGAAGGATGCCCGGCCGGGTCCCGTGCTTCAGCGACTCTTCCCGCACCCGGCTCATCAGGAAGATGTTGTAGTCCACACCCAGGGCAACCAGGAACACAAACCCGAACAGGGGCACGGTGGCGTCGGCGCCGGGGAATCCGAGCAGGCTGTTGAAGACCACGGCCGAAACGCCCATGGCCGCGCCGTACGACAGCACCACGGAGAGCACCAGCAGGACCGGCGCCAAGACTGATCGCAGCAGCAGCATCAGGATGAGCAGGATGACCGCCAGCACGATCGGGATGATGATCACCAGGTCGCGCTGGGCGGTGGTGTTGGTGTCCAGCGCAGTGGCGGTCACGCCGCCAACCAACGCGCCGGCGTCGACCGTTTTTGCCTCCTCGCGCAGCGCCTTGACCGCATCCTCCGCCTCAATGGAATCCGCGGCGTAGTTGAGCGTGGCGTTGATCAGCACCTTGCCGTCGTGGACGTCAGGCTCGCTGGGAGTCCCGGGGGCGCCGGTGATCGGCAGCCTGCCTTCAGCCAGGAGGTAGGCGTCCCCCACGCCGTCGGCCGCTTTGACCTTTGCCAGCACTTCATCGGCTTTACTTTCGTCCGCGATGACGACGGCGGGGCTGCCGCTGCCGGCGTCGAAATGCCGCGCCAGCGCGTCCTGGCCGTCCACCGCATTCGACGCGGTGAGAATGACCTCGGTCTGCGGCACGCCGTTGGCCTTCAGCTGCAGCACCCCCGCCGAAGCCACCAGCAGGAGGAGGACCGACGCGACCCAGACCGTGCGCGGGCGGCGGGAGACCAGCGAACCGGTGGCCCGCCAGATGCCCTTCTGCCCTTCCAGGCCGGTGACCAGCTCGGGCTCGCGCTCGCCCGCCGGAACCAGCCTGGGGAGGAACGGCCAGAACGCGGCCCGGCCCAAAAGTGCCATCAGGGCGGGCAGGAGGGTCAGCGCGGCGAAGAGCGAACAGAGGATGCCCGCAGCCGCAACGGGGCCCAGCGCCTTGTTGGAGTTCAGGTCCGAGAACAGCAGGCAGAGCAAGGCAATGATGACAGTGGCGCCGGAAGCCAGGATCGGCTCGAACGACGCCTTCCACGCCGTCAGCACCGCTTCCGTCCGGTTGCGTGTGTGGGTCAGGGCCTCGCGGAACCGCGCCACGTACAGCAGGGCATAGTCCGTGGCCGCGCCGATCACCAAGATGGACAGGATGCCTTGGCTTTGGCCGCTCAGCTGGATCCAGCCGAGCTTTGCCATGCCGAACACCAGCAGGATGGCGGCACAGAGCGCAAAAACCGAGGTGAGCAGCACTGCGATGGGCAGCAGGAGCGAACGGTAGACGATCAATAGGATCAGGAAGACCGCGCCGAGTGCCACCAGCAGCAGGATGCCGTCAATGCCGGCGAAGGCGGCGACCAGATCTGCGGTCAGGCCCGCGGGTCCGGTGACGAAGGTCTGCATGCCTGCGGGGGCGGAATCCGCCAGGAAGTCCCGCAACTCCTGGACGGATTCCTTAAGCTCGCCGGAGGACCCGATCGGGGCAATGAACTGGACCGCTTTCCCGTCCTCGGACGGGATGGGGCCGATCACCGCGCTGCCCAGCTCCAGGCCCTCGAGCCCAGCCTTCAGGGATGCCAGTTCGCCAAGCTCCGAGGGGCTGATGGCTGCGTCGTTTTCGATGACGATGACCGCCGGCACTTCGTCTGAATCGCGGAACTTTGCCTGCCAGTCCTGGACCGCGGTGGCCTCGGCGCTCGCCGGCAGGAACGAGGCCTGGTCGTTCGAGGAGACCTCGTCGAGCCGGCCGAACGTGGGTCCACCCACACCGGCGATGGCCAGCCACGTGAGCACCAGGAACACGGGAAGCAGCCAGCGAAGCCAGAACGGAACCTTCGCGCTGTGCTGGGGACTTGATTTCATGATTCCTGCTTCGCTTGGGTGGCCGGGGTACACTTCGTTCCATCCTAGAGTATCTCCACCATGGAAATAAATTGGTTTTCTGTTTGAAACTACGCAGCTGGCATCGCTGCAGTAATATCCGTCAGGGCACCAGGCAAGATCACAGGACGTGGCAAGCGAGCGGAGGAGGGCGGAACATGACGGACGAAGCGTTCCAGCGCCCACCCGACTCCGCACCCTTTGCCCTGGTCCGCCTGCTCCAGGACTTCACGCTGGAGGCCAACAGGTATGTGGACACTGCCGGCGGCCGCAACGACATGCACCGCACGGACCTCAACGCGCTAGCAGTGATCATGCGGCACACCGCCAAGGGCCTCGTGGTCACGCCGGGCATCCTGCGCAGGGAACTCAACCTCAGCTCGCCCGCCACCACCGCGCTTATCGACCGGCTGGACAGTTCAGGGCATGTGGTGAGGGAGCGCCTCGGCCCGGACCGGAGGCAGGTCCAGTTGCGCATGACACCCAAGGCCTTCCAGGACGGCAGCGCCATTTTTATGCCGCTTTCGCGCCACATGGGTGCCGCCATGGCGGGTTTCTCGCCCGAAGAGCTGGAGCTGGTCAGCCGGTTCATGGCCGCCATGGTGGACGCCACCATCGCGGCCCGTGAGGAAACGTCCGACGGCGGCCCCGCCTCGCCCACTCCGCCCAAGTAGGTCGCAGTAGATGTCGTCATGAGGGCTCATAACGACATTAAGTGCCACCTACTTCGGGGACGGTTCCGCCTGTTTTTCACTGCGGAGGGGTAGCGTTTCATTATGAGTGCGCAGCAGCCTGACGACGATGTGTACACGCACGGCCACCACGAGTCGGTTGTCCGCGCCCACGCTTCCCGGACCGCGGAGAACTCCGCGGCCTTTGTCATTCCGCACCTCACGCCCGGGGTTTCAGTGCTCGACGTCGGCTGCGGCCCTGGAAGCATCACCTGCGATTTCGCCGGGCTGGTGTCGCCCGGAAAGGTCACCGGCCTGGACCGGTCACCGGACATCATCGCCCAGGCCACGGCGCTGGCCGCCGAACGCGGCGTGGCCAATGCGGAGTTCCTGGCCGGCAACATCTACGACCTTGACTTCGAGGACGAAACGTTCGACGTCGTCCACGCCCACCAGGTGCTCCAGCACCTGACCGACCCGGTGGAGGCGCTGCGCGAGATGCGCCGGGTAGCGAAGCCGGGCGGCATAGTGGCAGTGCGCGACGCCGACTTCCACGGCATGAGCTGGTACCCCACGATCCCTGAGCTGGACGAATGGATGGACCTGTACCAGCGGATCGCACGACGCAACGGGGCCGAGCCCGACGCCGGCCGCCGGCTCGTGTCCTGGGCCCAGTCTGCGGGCTTCAGCAACGTGGCGCCCACCAGCAGCAACTGGCTCTATGCCACCGGGCAACAACGGAGATGGCAGGCCCGGGTCTGGGGCGAACGAGTGCTGCATTCGGCCTTCGCGGAGCAGGCCCTTGAATACGGCTTCGCAAATCCAGCGGACCTGGCCCGGATTTCGGCAGGATGGCACCGCTGGGGATCCACAGACGACGGCTGGTTCCTGATCCCGAACGGTGAGGTCATCGCCCGGGCGTGATTTTCCACGGGCGTAATTTCCACATAGGCGCACCCGTGCCTATCCACCCTGCGCTGGCGGCAATAGCGTCGGACTATGAACCATTACGGAGAGAACGAATACTGGGCAGAGCCTTACACCGCTGAGGTTGACCAACTAGACTTGGTCAACATGGGACAGTACAACGTCCAAGAGGCAAAAACCCGCCTGTCTGAGCTGTTGAGCCTCGTTGAAAACGGCGAGGATGTGGTCATCGCCAAGGCAGGCCGTCCGGTGGCCCGGCTGGTGAAAATCGAGCGCCCCCACAAACGCGAGCTGGGCTTCCTGGCGCCCCTTCAAATTCCTGACGGGTTCTATGACCCGTGGACCGACGAGGAAATGGGTGAAGCGACAGGCAGGGATCATTGATGCGCCTGCTCCTGGACACCCACGTCTTCCTCTGGGCCCTCGCCGAACCCAGGAAACTGTCCACCAAAGCCAGGAACGCCATCACCAAGCTCGAGAACTCGGTCTACGTGTCGCCCATGACCGCGTACGAACTGTCCTACAAACACCATCAAGGCAAGCTGCCGGCTGGGGCGGCGATAGTGGCAAGCTTTGGACGGCAGGTGGCCCACCTGTACGCCTCTGAGCTGTCCATCTCCGCACCGCACGCATTGGCCGCCGGCCAGTTGGACTGGGAACACAAGGACCCCTTTGACCGGATCCTGGCTGCCCAGGCCATGGTGGAGGGGCTGACGCTGGTAACGGCAGATGAGGAGCTTCACGCATTCGAGCCCGTGACCACGCTGTGGTGAGGCGGCGCTCTTGTTGTGCCGACGGCACTAAACTTGGCAGGTGCAATTCTCCCTTTGGCTCGCCCTCGCGGGCGCCGGCGCCCTGATCAGTTTCACGCCGGGTGCCGGTGCCATCAACACCATGAGCAACTCGCTGACGTCAGGGTTCCGCCGCTCCATCTGGGGCATCCTTGGCCAGCAGGCAGCCCTGGTTGTCCACGTGGTGATCGTGGCGTTGGGCGTCGGTGTGCTGGTGGCAAGCTCCCCGGTGGCCTTCAATGTGATCCGTTACGCCGGGGCCGCCTACCTGGTGTACCTGGGCATCCGCCAGTTCCTCAGCAAACCGGAGGTGGACCAGGAACAGGCCGCCGCCCTCCGGAACGAGCCCGCCTGGTCAATGTTCCGGCGTGGCCTCTGGGTCAACCTGCTCAACCCGAAGGCCGTCGTTTTCTTCCTCGCGTTTATGCCACAGTTCATCCGCCCTGAACAGCCGCTCGTGCCGCAGTACCTTGTGCTCACAGCCACCGTGGTGGTGATCGACATCCTGGTGATGTGGTTCTTCTTCGCCTTTGCCGCCAAGTCCTTCCAGCGGTTCACTCACAACGCCCGTGGCCAGAAGATCCTCAGCCGGATCTTCGGGGTGCTCTTTGTGGCGGTAGGAATTCTCCTTGCGCTGATCCACTAGGCCTGTTCTTCCAGGCCCGTCGTCAAGGCCTGGATCCACTGGCAAGCCTTCCGGCCGCAGATGTCTGACATTTTTGCCCTGAGCATGGTCATGAAGTGGTCACCTGCCGGACATCAATGCCACGATCGATAAATGCTTGAGGCAACCAAATCCCCCACATCGACAGAATCCGGCACTGATCACGCCCCGGTACCCACCAACCCGGCGCTGGCCGCCGAGGCGAAAATTGCGCGGCTTGCCGTCACGATCTTCCCGGCGCTGGTGGTCCTGGCGGGCGTCGCCGGCTTCCTTGTGCCAGCCACCTTCCAGCCGCTGGGGCCCAGCGTCCCGTACCTGCTGGGCATCATCATGTTCTGCATGGGCCTGACCCTGACGCCGCCGGATTTTGCCTCTGTGGTGAAGCGCCCGTGGGCAGTGGTCCTGGGCATTGTGGCGCACTACGTGATCATGCCCGGCGCGGGCTGGCTGATTGCCGTGGCGCTCCAGCTTCCGCCGGAGCTTGCCGTAGGCCTGATCCTGGTGGGCTGTGCACCATCCGGCACCGCCTCGAACGTGATGGCATTCCTGGCCAAGGGGGACGCTGCCCTGTCCGTCGCCGTCGCTTCGGTATCCACCCTGATCGCACCGGTGGTTACGCCACTGCTGGTCCTGTTCCTGGCCGGATCGTTCCTGGAAATCGACGCTGGGAGCATGGTCCTGGACATCGTCAAGACGGTACTCCTGCCCGTCATCGCCGGGCTGCTGGCGCGGCTGTTCTTCAAGAACCTCATCGCCAAGCTGCTACCGGCGCTCCCCTGGGCATCCGCCGTCGTAATTTCCTTCATTGTCGCGATTGTTGTGGCGGGCAGCGCCTCTAAGATCGTGGCCGCGGGCGGCATTGTGTTCCTCGCAGTGGTCCTCCACAACGGCTTCGGCCTGGGCCTGGGCTACCTGGCGGGCAAACTGGGCCGGCTGGACGATAAAGCACGGAGGGCGCTCGCCTTCGAAGTGGGCATGCAGAACTCCGGTTTGGCCGCCACGCTGGCCACCGCGCATTTCACCCCGCTGGCCGCACTGCCATCGGCCGTTTTCTCGCTCTGGCACAACATCTCCGGCGCGATCGTGGCAGCATGGCTGGCGCGGCACCCGCTGCAGGACGCCTAGCAAGGCCGATCCTGGAAGGCAGACGGACGGACGGAATTTTGACTTTTCGGTCAAATTTCTTACGAATCTGTCACGTCATGTGAATGCCAGCTGGCCAAGAATGCCCCCGGTCCCGCATGCTTAGCCCCATGAACTCATCGTCGAGCCCATACCGAATCATCGCCGTCTGCACGGGAAATATTTGCCGGTCACCGATGGCTGAGATGATGTTGGGCGCGGCCTTCCAAGCCGAGGGCATGGGCTCGGATGTGACAGTGGATTCGGCGGGAACTACCGGTTATGAGGCAGGACAGCCCATCGATCCGCACGCCGCCCGCCGGCTTGCGGAAACGCACTTGAGCTCAGAGCACCATGTTGCCCGCGCCTGGCAGGCCGGGTGGTTCCGCGAGCGCGATCTCATCCTGGCACTGGACGTTGACCACTACGCCTGGCTGCGCGACGCCGCGCCGGACGCGCACACCATGAACAAGGTCCGGATGCTCCGCAGCTTCGACCTCGCCGCTGCCGGCAGCGATCTGCTGGACCAAGGCATCGAGGATCCCTGGTACGGGGGCCATGCCGATTTTAACGCCGTCTGGGAGCAGATCCGCGGCGCCGTGCCCGGCGTCGTCGCGCATGTCCGCATGGTCCTTGGCCAGGCGGCGCCGCGACAGCAGCTGATGCAGCAGCAGGTACGCTCTATTTCATGACCCCCGCACCTGTGATCATCGCCATTGACGGGCGATCCGGCGCAGGGAAAACCACTCTGGCCATCGAACTGGCCGCGCAGCTGCGGAACCATCACAAAGTCGCGCTCTTCCACCTGGAGGACATCTACCCGGGCTGGAACGGCCTCACCGCGGGCATCGAGCGCTACGTTTCCACCGTGCTCACGCCGTTGAGCCGCGCCGAGCCCGCCACCTGGACCAGCTGGGACTGGGAAAGGCATTACGACGGCGACACACGCGTCACGCTGCCCGCCGAGATCGTGATCATTGAGGGAGTGGGGGCGGCGGCGGCGGACGCCCGGCCCCTGCTCAGCGCTGTCATCTGGGCCGACTCGCCGGACGACATCCGCCGAAAGCGTGCCTTGGACCGCGACGGCGGCACGTATGAGCCGTTTTGGGACCAGTGGGCTGAGCAGGAGGAAGCCTGGCTCGCCGCCGACGACGTCCCTCACGAAGCCGATATCCGCGTCCTCAACAATGCCGACGGTTCCGCCACCGCCGACGTTATGCAGGCCCTCGCGTACCTGCCCGCTCTCGGACCTGCCCTTGTTCCCGAGCTTGCCGCCCGCCGCGGCCTCAGACTGCGCGCAGAACGGCTGGACGCCAGGCCGGACGCCGCCGTGCTCTTCGAGAACCTCTACGGCGGCTCGGCAAATGCCGTCTGGCTGGACTCCTCCAACGCGGACGTCGCCACACCCGCAGGGCCGCTCCCGCAGCCGTCGCCCGCCACCGCGCGCAGCCGCTTCAGCATCCTCGCGGACGACGGCGGGACGTACGGCCAGGCGGTCACGCACCGGTCCGGCGAAAGCGTCATCACGGCAGGCTCCGCCACGGCGCGCGTGCCGGGACCGTTCTTCCGCTGGCTGGACACGGTCTGGGGACGCCGGGCGGTCCGCACGCCGGACGGCTACCCGGGCGACTTCACCCTGGGCTGGCTGGGCTGCCTGGGCTATGAGCTCAAGCGCGAAACCGGCGGGACGGACGTGGCGGCGCCGACCCCTGACGCGGCCCTGATCTTCGCGGGCCGGGCCGTCGTTTTGGACCACGTGGAAGGAGCGGCCTGGCTCCTTGCCCTGGAAGCGCCCGACGCCGACCACTGGCTGACCAACGCCCGCGCGGCCGTCGCTGTCGCCGCCGCTGTCGCCCCCGCCGCGAGCACGCCAGGCCCAGGGGACCAACGCACGCACGCCGGCGGCAGCGACGGCGTCGTCCGTCCCGTTGGGCCCGCGTTCAGCAGCCGCGACACGGAGCCCTCCTACCTGGCCAAAATCGCGGCCGCCCAGCACGAAATCCGTGAAGGGAACTCATACGAGGTCTGCCTGACCACCACGCTCACGGCCCGGCTGCCCGCCGCCGCGGCTGCCCCCTGGCCCACGTACCTCGCGCTGCGGCGGAAGAATCCCGCGCCGTTCGCCAGCTACCTGCGGTTCGGCGGGCTGACGGTGGCCAGTACGTCGCCGGAGCGGTTCCTGCGGATAACGTCCGACGGCGGCATGCGCGCCGAACCGATCAAGGGCACCCGCCGCCGGGGTGCTGATCCGGAGCGTGACAGGCAGCTGCGGGAGGATCTGGCGACCTCGCTGAAGGACCGCGCGGAAAACATCATGATTGTGGACCTGCTGCGGAACGACCTCAGCCACTTCGCGGAGCCCGGATCGGTGACTGTCAGCAGGCTGTGCGAGATCGAAAGCTACGCCACGGTGCACCAGATGGTCAGCACCATCGACGCGCGGCTCCTGCCCGGCTCGCCGCGGGCCGAGGCGGTGGCCGCCTGTTTCCCGGCCGGCTCCATGACCGGCGCCCCGAAAATCAGCACCATGGCAATCCTGGACCGGTTGGAGATGGGCCCGCGCGGCCTGTATTCCGGCGCGATCGGCTACTTTTCCCTCAACGGGGCCACGGACCTGGCGGTGGCGATCCGCACCCTGGTAACCACGGCGGTGGCCGGGGACGGCGGCGAACAAGCATCGACGGCGGAACTCACCCTCGGCGTCGGCGGCGCCATCACCGCCGACTCCGTACCTGACGAGGAGTACGACGAAATCCGCGTGAAGGCGCACGGTGTGCTTTCCGCGCTGGGTGCGGACTTTCCCGACGCCTGACCCCCGAAGTTTTTGATGCTCCTATCCTTGTCAAGAGTTACTGGAGCGTGGCGGTCAGCCTGGCGACGTTATCGACATAGCGGGCGGCGAGGGGGCGCTGCAGCCAGTCGTCGAGTATGAGCTCGTTGGAAATGTCGCGGTATGTGTCTTCGACCGCGCGCATACTGTTCACGGTTTCCGCACCGAGCAGCATCACCGAGACCTCCATGTTCAGCGAGAACGAGCGCATGTCCATGTTGCTGGAGCCCAGGACGGCCACTTCGTCGTCGATGGTGAAGTGCTTGGCGTGCAGCACAAAGGGCGCCTTGTAGAGGTAGATCCGGACGCCGGCTTCCAGCAGCGCCTCGTAATAGGAGCGCTGGGCGTGGTGGACCAGGAACTGATCGCCCTTTTCGGAGACGAACAGCTCCACGTCCACGCCACGCTGGGCTGCGGTGGTGATGGCGTAGAGCAGGGAGTCATCGGGCACGAAATACGGGCTGCAGATGGAGATCCGGTGCTGGGCGGAGTAGATCAGGGTGTTGAAGAGGCGCAGGTTGTTCTCGGTGATGAACCCAGGTCCGCTGGGCACCACCTGGGCCGTGACGTTGCCCGGCTCGGGGTTGTCCGGGAGCTGCAGCTGGTGTTCCAGGGACTCGTCGGTTTCGCTCAGCCAGTCCGTGGCGAACACCACGTTGAGCGTGGTGACGATCGGTCCACGCAGGCACGCCATCAGCTCCACCCATTCGCGGCCGGCCTTACGGTGTTTGGGGTTGTTGTAGGAGGGCTCGATCAGGTTCTGCGAGCCCGTGAAGGCGAGTTCGCCGTCGACCACCATGATTTTGCGGTGGTTCCGAAGGTCCGGGCGGCGCCATTGGCCGTGGATGGGCAGCACCGGGAGCATACGCTTCCACTGGATCTTTCCCGCCCGCAGCCGTTTGAGCAGGTCGCGGTAACCCTTGACGCGGAGCGTGCCGATGTGGTCAAATAGCACGCGCACTTCCACGCCACGCTCGGCGGCCTCCTCCAGGGCGGTCAGCAGGTCATCGGTGATGTGGTCCGTGCTCATGATGTAGAACTCGGCATTGACGAACGTCTTGGCTTTGCGCACGGCCTGGGTCATGGCCAGGATCGAGTCCGGGTAGCCGGGAAGGAGGTCCACGGAATTGCCGTCCACCATGGGGAGGGAGCCGAGCCGCCGGTTCAGTTCCCCGGCGGACGTCACCCATTCGGGCCCTTCATATTCACTGACGACGTCGGCGAGCGCCGAGATGCCGGACCGCACGCGGGTGTTGATGACCTCCTGCTGCTGGCGGCGGCGGCTGGAGAGCTTGAAGTTTCCGAACAGCAGGAAAAGGACTAGGCCCAGGAACGGCACAAAGAAGATGCCCAGCAGCCAGGCCATGGCCGTGGTGGGGCGCCTGTTGCCGGGGATGATGCCGATGGCCAGAACCCGGATCACCAGGTCTGCAATGCTGAGCACCACCACCACCCACGTCGGCGCGGTACCCGCAAGCGAACTTGGCCACAGCACTGGAATACCCCCGGATTGCGCGCACCCGCGGACCTGTTCCAGCGGGGCAATGACCACAGCTTAGCCGCGGCGGGCCCTACTAAGCTGGAGCCATGACTTCTCCTGCGCCCGTGGTGCTCGTTTTCCTTGACCCCGCGTTCCCGGACGGCCGGCTGGCCGACGCTTCGCAGCCCCAGCTGATGGCCACGGACCAGGGCGCCACCCGCGGGGACGGCGTATTCGAATCCATGCTCGCGGTGGGCGGCGCAGTCCGGAAGCTGCAGGCTCATCTGGACCGGCTCGTCGGGTCCGCCCAGGCCCTGGACCTGGTGATCCCGGCGCAGGATGCGTGGCGGGCGGCGATCGCCACGGGCGTCGCCGAGCACCACACGCAGCACCCCGCGCCGTCGCCCGCCGAGGACGAGCTGGTGGTCAAACTCGTGGTCACCCGCGGCCCGGAAGGGGCAGAGTCCCCCACGTGCTGGGTTCAGGTCTCCCCGGTAGGCGCCCTCGGACGCCGCCAGCGCGAAACCGGTATCGACGTCATCCTCCTGGACCGCGGCTACAACAGCGATGTGGCTGAGCGTGCCCCGTGGCTGCTGCTCGGCGCCAAGACCCTGTCCTATGCCACGAACATGGCCGCCCTGCGGTACGCCCACAAACAGGGCGCCGACGACGTCATCTTCACCTCCTCCGACGGCCGGGTCCTGGAGGGCCCCACGTCCACGGTGCTGCTGGCACATCTGGAAACCTCCGACGACGGCGCCGGCACCTCCCGCACGGTGCGCCGCCTCATCACCCCGCAGCTGGACAGCGGGATCCTCCCCGGGACCTCCCAGGGTGCACTTTTTGCGGCGGCCAAGGCAGCCGGCTGGGAGCTCGGCTACGGGCCGCTGGAGCCTCGGGACCTGCTGGACGCCGACGCCGTGTGGCTGATTTCCAGCATCAGGCTGCTCGCGCCGGTGAACCACATCGACGGCAAAGAAATCGGGACGCCTGCGGTGCAGAAGCAACTGACGGCCGAACTCAACGCATTGTTTGCCGCGATCCAGTAGGTTCCGGGATTCAGCAGTTTCCCGGATCCCGTAGTTTTCCGAAGTTCAGCAGGGAGGCCTCAAGCCATGGTGGTTCGCAGTGCAGGGATCCTGCTGTACCGGCAGGGAGCAGACGGGCTGGAAGTGTGGATAGCGCACATGGGGGGACCGTTCTGGGCCCGCAAACAAACCCAGTCCTGGTCGGTTCCCAAGGGCGAGTACCTTCCCGACGAGGAACCCCTGCTGGCCGCGCTGCGCGAGTTTGCCGAAGAAATCGGCACGCCGCCGCCAGCTGTTGCCTACTTCGAGCTGGGCGCGTTCAGGCAACCGTCGGGAAAGATCATCACGGTGTTCGCCGCGGAGTCTGACTTCCAGCCCGAAAGGATTGTGAGCAACACGTTCCCGCTGGAGTGGCCCAAAGGATCCGGCATCATCCAGGACTTTCCCGAGGTGGACGATGCCCGGTGGGTGACGGAATCCGAGGCCCGCAGCAAGCTGGTCAAGGGCCAGCTTCCGGTCCTGGACGCCCTCAGGGAGCATATTGAGCTGCCCTAAGTTGAACTACCGAGGCCCGGGCCGGGGATTACGGTGGCACTGCCCTGTTGGTCCGTCGCATAGGTCCGTATGGTTTGGTGCATGAACTCTTACGCGCAGCCGATCAACAAATTGACATTTGACGAATGCTGGGAATTACTGGCCGACGACACCCTGGGGCGGCTGGCCCTTGTAGTGGACGGCCATCCGGAGATCTTTCCGGTCAACTACGTCCTGGACCGCAGGAGCGTCGTCTTCCGCAGCGCCGGTGGCTCCAAACTGTGGGGCGCCCAGGCGGACCGTCCCGCGGCGCTGGAGATCGATGGATACGATCCCCGCACGGAGGTGGCCTGGAGTGTGGTGGCGCGCGGAGACACCGAAGTGATCGAGGCCCAGGCTGACAAGGACGCCGTCGACGCCCTGCATCTGGAGCCCTGGCAGTCTGGACCCAAGAATTACTACATCCGGCTAACCCCACTTGCACTGACCGGCCGCCGCTTCCAGGTCACCAAACCGGACGTCTGGAACACCCGGTTGTCGGACCGCCGTCGTGCTTCCTTCGAATAGCGCGGGAGAGTTCTTGCTTAGCGATTCCCCGGCCTTTCTCGTCCCGGGGGTCCGGATCCGGCTGCTGCGGCGGAGTGACGCAGCCGGCCTGAGCGAGGCCTACCTACGGAACCGCCAGCACCTCGAGGCTTGGGAACCGGAGCGGGACGAAGCCTTCTTCGCTCCCAGGCATCAACTGGACATCATCCGGGCCAAGCTCGCCCAGCATTCCGTGGGCCAGGAAGTTCCGTGGGTGCTGGTGGACCACAACGATCCCGCTTGCATCGTCGGCGCCGTCATCCTCACCGGCATCGTCCGCGGGCCGTTCCTCAACGCCAACCTCGGGTACTGGGTTGATTCCACCCTCAACCGGCGGGGCATCGGATCTGCGGCGGTCCGCTTCGCCACTGACCATGCCCGGACAGAACTGGGCCTCCACCGGGTCCAGGCGGCAACGCTGCTCGACAATGAGCGCTCACGCAAGATCCTCAAACGCGCCGGGTTTCGGGAAATCGGCGTGGCGCCGCAGTACCTGAAGATCGCCGGCCGCTGGCAGGACCACCTACTCCACCAACTGCTCCTCCACGGCTGACGCGATCGCGGCCGAATCAACAGCGCCTGCGCCACCTCACCGGCCCTCACGGTTCGCCTAAGCTGGCCCCGAGCACTCTTGAATCCGCAATCGAAAGGCACCCCATGAGCACCGACGCTCACATCCCCGTCATCCTGGGCGGCGCACGGACCCCCTTCGGCAAGTTCCGCGGCGGCCTCTCCGGGCTCACCTCCAGCGAACTGGGTGCCCACGCCATCCGGAACGCTCTGAAACGGTCCGGTGTGGCGCCGGAACAGATCCAGGCCGTCATCGTAGGCCAGGTCATCCAGGCGGGTGCTGGCCAGGGACCCGCCCGGCAGGCCAGCCTCGCCGCGGGCATCGGCTGGGACGTGCCCACCGTAACCATCAACAAACTGTGCCTGTCCGGCCTCACCGCGGTGATCGATGCCGCCCGGATGATCCGCGCCGGCGAGGCTGATTTCATTGTGGCGGCGGGCCAGGAATCCATGACCAACGCCCCGCACCTGCTGCCCCGGCTCCGCGGCGGCGTGGCCATCGGCGATGCGCCGCTGCTGGATTCACTGAACTTTGACGGCCTGCAGGACCCCGTCTCAGGCGAACTGATGGGCTCCGCCACCGACGCCGGGAACGCCCGCCTGGGCATCAGCCGCGAGGACCAGGACGCCGTCGCCGCCCTTTCGCACCAGCGGGCGGAGGCCGCCCGGGCGGCCGGCATCCTGGCTGAGGAGATCGCTCCGGTGGAGGTCCCGCAGCGCCGGGGACCCGCCGTCGTGATTGATGCCGACGAAGGCATCCGCGCCGGCACCACCATCGAGACGCTGGCGGCACTGAAGCCCGCCTTCTCCAAGGATCCGGCGGCCACCATCACCGCCGGTTCTGCCTCCCCGCTGTCAGACGGAGCCGCAGCAGTGGTAGTGGCCAGCAAGGCAGCTGCGGAAGCGGCCGGCCTCAGCTGGATCGCGGAAATCGGCAGCCACGGCCAGACCGCCGGACCGGATGGATCCCTGCATTCCCAGCCGTCCCGCGCCATTGAGCGAGCCCTGAAACTCGAAGGGCTGACCATTGACGACGTGGACCTCATTGAGATCAACGAAGCCTTCGCCTCGGTGGTGCTGCAGTCCGCCACGGACCTGGGGATCGACGCGGACAGGATCAACGCAGACGGCGGCGCCATCGCCCTGGGCCACCCGGTGGGCGCCTCGGGGGCCCGCCTGGTCCTGCATCAGGCACTCGCGCTGAACCGGCGCGGCGGCGGGACAGGCGTGGTTGCGTTGTGCGGCGGCGGCGGCCAGGGCGACGCCCTGATCCTCAAAGCCTGACGCCAGGTTCAGCCTCCGGGTCCAAGGATCACCAGCGGCACCAAGCGTTCCGCGCACGAAACCCGGACCAGTTCCGGTTGCCCCTGAGCCGCCCGGTTGTTCACTCCGGTGTCGTCGCACCAGTCCACGCCATAGGGGTAGGCGGTGACAGCGGCGTTCCCGGCCGCCAACTCGGCCGGGACGGTGAACACGAAAGTGAAGCCGCCGTCGTCGGTCATGGGAGCGAGCTCCTCCAGCACTGCGGTACCGGCCGCATCCTTGACCGTCACCTGGACCCGCGCGTCGCTGCCGTAGCGGGCATCGCAGGTGGTGTCCGGGGCACTGACGGTGACCCGGTCGCCGGGTTGGGCGGTGGCAGGCGAGACGGAAAACTCCGGCGGCATACAGGGCGGCGGTGCGAAAATGTTCCGGCAGCTTGTCACCCCCACCAGCACCGGCACGGCGCACAACGTCACAGCCAAAACGCGTGCCCAGGCGCCCGTCAGTGAACGCCCTCGAAAGTTCCCCATGACCCGATTGTCCCGTCGGCGCCGGCGTTACGGAAGCACGGTGGGATTACGGAAAAACGCGTTGGTTACGGAACATGACGACGGCGGCGGTGCGGCCGGGCGGGCCGGATGTTACGTTTTTGGGGAGTAATGAGAACCGGCGCCAAGCCCTGACTGGCCGGTCGGCAACCCTCCCTTTCGCGGCGGGGTGCCTCAGGTGAATACTCGGCATATCGACCCATTCGAGCTGCAAGCGTGAAAGAAGGAGTTCCGTCGTGTCTGACGCACCCGCCCCCGCCCCCGCCCCCGCCCCCGAAGAGAAACTGTCGTACCGGCTTGTCACCGGGCCGGATGACAGGTCTTTCTGTGAACGGATTTCCACTGCCTTGGCCGAAGGGTATGTCCTGCACGGCAGCCCGGCCGCGACGTCCAACGGCGGCGTTGTGATTGTTGCGCAGGCACTCATCCTCCCGTCGGCCATCGCCACCGCTGATGCCGCCGTCGCCTCCGCCGTGGATGACCTCGATTTCGACGGCGAGGGCCACGCATGAGCTACGCCGGAGACCTCACCCCGCAGCAGGCCTGGGCCAAACTCGAACAGGGCGCCATTCTGGTGGATGTCCGGACCGAAGGTGAATGGGCCCACATCGGCATCCCGGACACGAAGGCCACGGACAACGATCCCCTGTTCATCCCGTGGACGTTCCCGGGTGGCATCCCGAACCGGGATTTCATCACCGACCTGACGCAGCAGGCCCCGGTGGACGACGGCACTGAACTGGTGTTCCTCTGCCGCTCGGGCCAGCGCTCCATCGCCGCCGCCATCGCCGCGACGCAGGCCGGTTTCACCTCCTACAACGTCCTGGAGGGTTTCGAGGGCGAGCCGGACCGCTACGGCGAGCGCACCGTCAACGGCTGGAAGAACCGCGGCCTGCCCACCAATCTGGGAATAGCCAAGTGACCTTCAACCCAGACGCCGCCAGCTGGAGCGCCGAGACGCAGGCGGTGCGCGGCGGGCTGGACCGCACCAACTTCCAGGAGACCACCGAGCCGGTCTTCCTGAACTCGGGCTTCGTCTACGAGTCCGCTGCCGCCGCCGAGCGCGCCTTCACCGGTGAGGACGAACGCTTCGTCTACTCCCGGTACGGCAACCCGTCCGTAGCCACATTCCAGGAACGCCTCCGCCTGCTTGAGGGCACCGAAGCGTGCTTTGCGACGGCGTCGGGCATGTCAGCCGTGTTCACCGCACTGGGCGCCCTGCTGGCGGCCGGGGACCGGGTGGTTGCCGCGCGATCGCTGTTCGGCTCCTGCTTTGTGATCCTGAACGAGATCCTGCCGCGCTGGGGCGTGGAAACCGTGTTTGTTGACGGCCCGGATCTTGAGCAATGGCGCGTCGCGCTGTCGGAGCCCACCACGGCCGTGTTCTTCGAGTCGCCCTCCAACCCGATGCAGGAAATCGTGGACATCGCCGCGGTCAGCGAGCTGGCACACGCCGCCGGGGCCACCGTCGTCGTCGACAATGTCTTTGCCACTCCCCTGCTGCAGCGCTGCGGCCAGCTGGGTGCGGACGTGATTGTGTACTCCGGCACAAAGCACATCGACGGCCAGGGACGTGTCCTGGGCGGCGCCATCCTGGGCACCAAGGAGTTCATCGACGGCCCGGTCAAGCAGCTCATGCGGCACACCGGCCCGGCCCTCTCCGCGTTCAACGCCTGGGTGCTCACCAAGGGCCTCGAAACGATGGCGCTGCGCGTGAACCACTCCTCCGCGTCCGCGCTGCGGCTGGCCGAATGGCTCGAACAGCAGCCGGCCGTCAGCTGGGTCAAGTACCCGCTGCTGAAGTCTCACCCGCAGTACGAGCTCGCCGCCAAGCAGATGAAGGCCGGCGGCACCGTCCTCACGTTGGAACTTGCGACGACGGGTGGCCGCTCCGGCAAGGAAGCCGCCTTTGCGCTGCTGGACGCCTTGCGGATCATCGACATCTCCAACAACCTGGGCGACGCGAAGTCCCTCATCACCCATCCGGCCACCACGACGCACCGCGCCATGGGCCCCGAGGGCCGCGCCGCGATCGGGCTCAGCGATGGCGTGGTGCGGCTGTCCGTGGGCCTGGAGGACGTGGACGACCTCATCGGCGACCTGGAGCAGGCCCTGAAGCACATCTAGGTCTGGTTGGCCTGGTTCTGATTGGCGCGAAGGAACAGTTGAGGCCCTGTTTCTTGCGTCTTTCGGGGCCTCAACTGTCCCTTCGCGCCGGGAGGCCGTGACGTATGAACGCACACCGGGACTGGGGCCGGCTGCTTTCCAACATCCCGCTGCCCGAGCAGAACCTGGCGGGAATCGCCGTCGGCGTGGTCCTTCAGCGTTTGATGCCGCTCCGGCTCGGCGGGCCACACTTTCTGGTACGGACCATCGGCGCTGCATCGTTGGCGACGGGTAGCGCAATCGTCAGCTGGGCGTTGCTGGCTGCCCGGAACACCGGGTTGTCCCGGCCCGATGCGTTGCTAACCGCCGGGCCCTATGCGCACTCGCGGAACCCGATGTACGTGGGCTGGGCCCTGGCGCACCTGGGAATTGGGCTGCTGCGCGATGATGCCTGGACGGTGGCGGCCCTCCCGGTGGCTTCCGTGGCAGTGCACCGCGGGGTGCTTGGAGAAGAAGAGATCCTGGCGGCGTCGTTCCCGGTGGAGTTCAGCCAGTACCGCTTGTCTGTTCCCCGGTATGTGCTTCGCCTTCGCCGTGCATGGCGAGCCGGACTGCCACGTCATCCCCGTCGCTGATGCCTGCCGCATCCCTGGCGGCCTTCTTGACGGGCAGCAGGTAGGAGCTGCTCTTGCTGTCCGGGAAGACCGAGGTCTGCCAGCTGTAGCCGGAGATTTCCGCCGTGACTTTGACCGAGCCGAAGCCCCTCCGGAACACCGCGGCCTCTTCCCGGAGGTCGTCGGCGACCTCGACAGGGAGGGTAAGGAAGTGCCAGCCGGATTCGTCGGGATAGCGCCACAGTTCGGCCCGGAATGAGTACAACGACGTCACGGCCTGAGTATGGCATGCCGCGTTGCCGGACGCATCTCCTGTCGGGGCCGGGCCAGGCGAATGACGCGTGAGGCAAACGCCGGCTCAGGCGAGTGGCTGGCGCAGCTGCCGGGAGGCCGTCTCCCGGACCGCGGCGGTCAGCTGGTTGAGCACCGGGGAGTCGATTTTCCAGCGCTGCCAGTACAAGGACACGTCAACGGGGCTCGCGGAGGCCAGCTCCACGAGGGCGCCGCTGCGGAGGTCTGCCAGGCACTGTTGCTCCGGCAGCAGCCCCCATCCCAGTCCCAGCCGGATGGCCTGGGCGAACTCGGCCGACGACGGCACATAGTGCCGCGGCGCGGTCAGTTCCGCGCCGGTCATCGTGCGGAAGAACCCGTCCTGCAGGTCATCCTTTCGGTCAAAGTCCACCACCGGGGCCTGGCTCCCTGCAACAAGTTCCGGCCCGTCGGGCCACCAGCGCCGGAGGTAGCCGGGACTTGCCACCGCACGGTACCGCAGGGAACCCAGCGGTTCCACACTGCAGCCCTGGACCGGTTCCGGCGTTGCGGTAACCGCGGCCATCACCGATCCCGTCCGCAGGAGCTGGGTGGAATGCTGCTCGTCCTCCCTGCGCAGTTCGAAGCAAGCGCCGAGGTCCGGCGGAAGATTTGCCAGCGCAGGCATGAACCAGGTGGAGAGTGAGTCCGCGTTCACCACCAAGGGAATGGGCGCCGTCGGGCGGTCCCTGCTCTCGCCGAGCTCCTGCTGGGCGTCCCATTCGAGCTGCCGGACCTGCCGGGCGAACCGCAGGATGGCCTCTCCGGACGTTGTGGGGCGGACGGGGTTGGTGCGCTGCAACAGGATCTGGCCGGCCGCGTCCTCCATCGCCTTGAGACGCTGGGAAATGGCCGACGGCGTGACGTACAGGCTGCGGGCCGCCGCCTCGAGCGTCCCCTCGTCCACGACGGCCGCGAAGGTCCGGAGCTGCTCGAACTGGAACATCTTCATTAGCTTTCCTTAATAGAGCTTAGAATATTTAGCTGGAGTAATCCTATGTCCGCCCGTACGTTGGAGGATATGGATCTGACTGCATTTCTAGGCCCCGCCGCGCTGGGCTTCGGCACGGGCCTCGCCCTCATCGTGGCCATCGGCAGCCAGAACGCTTTTGTCCTCCGGCAGGGCATCCGCGGCGAGCATGTGGCCGCCGTCGTCCTGGTCTGCAGCGTCTCCGATGCGCTGCTCATCGCTGCGGGCATCGCCGGAGTGGGGGCGCTGCTCCAGTCGAGTCCCGTGATCGTAGACGTGGTCAGGTTTGCCGGCGCCGCCTTCCTGGTGGGCTACGGCGTTATGGCGGCGCGCCGGGCGGTTCGTCCTGGAGCACTAACGGCGTCGGGGCGGCAGCCCGCCGTCGGCCTCGGCGCCGCCATCAGCACGGTACTGGCCCTGACGTGGCTCAACCCGCATGTCTACCTGGACACTGTGCTGCTGCTCGGATCGGTGGCCAACCAGCAGGCACAGGATTTGCGTTGGTGGTTCGGGGGCGGAGCCATCGCCGCCAGCATCGCCTGGTTCAGTGCGCTCGGGTTCGGTGCCAGGGTCCTCCGGCCGTTCTTCGCGCGGCCCTCCTCGTGGCGCATCCTGGACGGACTCGTCGCTGCGGTCATGCTCACGCTGGGTGTGCGCCTGGCTGTCGGTGCATGACGTCGTCGTTTCTTGGCGCGAACGGACACTGTGGGCCCGTCACAGCGCAAGAGCAGGGCTATATCTGCCCGTTCGCGCAAAGCTTCAGGGAGAACTCAGGACAGGCGCACGCGCAGCAGCTCCGGGACCTCGTCCGCCTCACGCAACCCGGAAGTGCCGCGCATCGTGACACGCACGGCGTGGGCAACCACGGCCCCCAGCCCGCCGTCGTCGGGCGCCGATTCTTGCATCACCGCGTCCCGCACCCTGCGCTGTTCCGTGGAGCCGGTGCCGCGGGCAATGATGTCCTCGATGCCCTGCCGGGCCAGGGAAAGTTCGTCCTGCTCGGCGAGGACCGGAGCCAAATAGTCCACCAAGGATCGCACCACGTCGACGGCCGGCGCCGGCCTGAACGTGCCAAAATCCAGCAACTCACCGTTCAGGCCACTGCTGCTCGCCTGCCATGCCGCCATCCGCAGCAGCACCGTGGGCACCGGCGCCGGCTCCACGCCGTCGCGCCATTCACGGCTGGCCGATTCGACCAAGGCCCGCACCAGCACCGCGATCAGGGCAGCGTCCTCGGCGCGGAGGCAAACGTCGGCCACCCGGACCTCAACCGTGGGGTGGTTCCGGGACAGTCGGGCGTCAAAGTAGATCATGCCTTCATCCAGCAGCACGCCACTGTCCAGCAGACGCGTGACCACCCTCCGATATGCGGAGTACGTGCTGAAAATGGCCGAAGGGCCGGACATAGGCCAGCGGTTCCAGGCCTGGGTTCGGTAGCTCTCGAACCCTGTGGGCATCCCGTTCCAGAACGGCGAATTTGCGCTCACTGCCGTGAGCACTGCCAGCTTGTCCCGGATCCTGTCCAGCACTGCCACGCCCTCGTCCTTGGATTCGATGAACGTGTGGACGTGGAAGCCGCAGGTCAGCTGCTCCTGCGCGGTCAGGCCGAAGCGTTCCAGCATCCGGGCATAGCGGGCGTCCGGAGTGGTGTGGCTCGCAAGGCCAAACGGAGAAGTGGCCAGCGCAGCGACCCTGGCACCGTTCTTGATGGCCGCCTGGTCCGCCAGCAGCCGGCCGGCCCGGATCTGCTGCAGCAGTTCTGCGTACTCGAGGCAGGGACGGGTCTGGGTCTCGATCTGCTCAAGCTTCAGCTCGGCAGTCAGGCCAGTCCAGTCGTCGTGAGCGGTTTTTTCCTTGGCTGCCAGCGCATAGGGACGTTCCGGGGCGTCGTCGGCTGCCATCCGGCGGCCAGCCAACATCGCATCCGCGAGGGCAAGCGGCTCCCCCGTGTCCGGATCAACGATCAGGAGCTCTTCCTCGACGCCGAATGTACGCATTCTTATATTGTGCTGCAACGCCCGCCAGGTTGACCCGGTTACTGCCGATCATGACGAAGCGCGAACCGGCAGATAAAGCGCTCAAATCCGCCTCTGGGGGTCGTTATCTGCCAGTTCGCGCCAGGCGGAGGGCCGCAAGTGTACGTTCGCGTTAGTCCTGGAAGTACTCCACCTTGGCGCCGATGGTGTTGAGCCGTTCCGCCAGGTCTTCGTAGCCGCGCTCGATCACGTAGATATTCCGCAGCTCCGAAACACCCCGCGCCGCGAGCATGGCCAGCAAAAGGCAGGCGGCGGGGCGGAGCGCCGGCGGGCAGCCCACCTCGGCGGCCCGCCACTTCGTGGGGCCGTTGACGTAGATCCGGTGCGGGTCCAGCAGTTGCACCTGGGCGCCGAGCCGGTTGAGTTCGGTGAGGTAGATGGCCCGGTTCTCGTAGACCCAGTCGTGGATCATGGTCTGGCCGTCGGCGTTGGCGGCGATGACCGCGAAAAACGGCAGGTTGTCGATGTTCAGGCCCGGGAACGGCATCGGGTGGATCTTGTCCTCCGGCGCCCGCAGCTCGGACGGCTTGGTGGTCACGTCCACCAGCCGGGTGCGGCCGTTGCGCGCCACGTACTCGCCGGAAATCTCCAGCTGCTGGCCCATCTGCTCCAGCGTGGCCAGTTCGATCTCCATGAACTCGATGGGCACGCGGCGGATGGTCACCTCTGAGTTGGTGACGATCCCGGCGGTGATAAGGCTCATGGCCTCAATGGGGTCCTCGGACGGGAAATACTCAATGTCGACGTCGATGAGCGGCTGCCCGGTGATCTTCAGTGTGGTGGTGCCCACGCCGTCGATCTTCACGCCCAGCATCTCGAGGTAGAAGCAGAGGTCCTGGACCATGTAGTTGGGGCTGGCGTTGCGGATGACGGTGGTGCCACGGCGGTGCGCCGCTGCCATGATCGCGTTCTCGGTGACAGTGTCCCCGCGCTCGGTCAACACAAAGGACCGGTCGTGAGTGTCCGGCGGCGGAGCCTGCACGGCGTAGAAACCGGCAGTGGCTTCCACGGAGAGCCCGAACTGGCGCAACGCCTGCATGTGGGGCTCCACGGTGCGGGTACCTAGATCGCAACCGCCGGCATAAGGCAAGCGGTATTCCGCGGATTCGTCCAGGAGCGGGCCCAGGAGCATGATCACGCTGCGCGTGCGGCGCGCCGCGTCCACATCCATGGCTTCAAGGTCCAGGACGGCGGGGCGGCGGAGCTGGAGGTCGGTGTCGTTGAGCCACGTGCATTCGACGCCGATGCTGGTCAGGACCTCCACGATCCGGTTGACCTCTTCGATCCGGGCGAGCCGGCGCAGGACCGTGGTGCCGCGGTTGATCAGGCTGGCGCACAGCAGCGCCACACCGGCGTTCTTACTGCTGTTGACATCCACCGCACCGGACAAGGTGCGGCCGCCTTCGATCCGCAGGTGCGTCATCTGCGGTTTGCCTACTTTGACGATGCTGCGGTCGAAGATCGTTTCGAGCCGCTGGATCATCTTGAGGCTGAGGTTCTGCTTGCCCTGTTCCATCCGGGCGACGGCGCTTTGGCTGGTTCCCAGCGCGGCGGCGAGCTGGCCTTGGGTCCAGCCCTTCTCGGTCCGGGCATCCTTGAGCGTGGCGGCGATGTGCTCGGCAGTTTCCTGAGTCATAACAAAAAAATATCACAAATGAGCTATTTTATGGGATGCGAATCGGAGTGGCGCCTGAAATCCCAGCAAATACCCGATTCATGAGATAGCAGCTCCTTGATGATTGTCCTTGACCAGCCACTCGCTCGGCGGGAGACTGAAACATCGGGTTCACCCGATAACGGAAGAATGCCCTGCAGGAGGCCTGCCATGTATGGGAATGCGGCTACAGCATCCCGTGCTTTAGCGTGTGCCATCTTGTGCCTGCTCATGGCCCTTTGCGGGCTTATCGTGGCGCCGGCGTCCGTGGCCGCCCCTTCACCGGGCGAGGGCGCCGAGCAAGCACTGGGTAACGATGTCTCGTGGCCTCAGTGCAACAAGGCGCTTCCCGCCGCTTCAGCTTTCGGGATCGTGGGCGTCAACAATGGCCTGGCCAGCACCACTAACCCCTGCCTCGCCGAACTGCTCCGCTGGGCCAAAGCCATCACGGTGAACCCGACCGACCAGCCGTCCGTGGCCCTTTACGTCAACACCGCCAACCCGGGGCACGCTGGCTCCTGGTGGCCCACCAGTAACAACTACCCCGCAGCCCAAGCTGTATCCAACCCCTACGGCACCTGCAAGGACAAGGACGTTGCCCCGGCGTGCGCATACATGTACGGCTACGCCAAGGCCTACGACGACGCCTACATCCGCGGCATCAGCAGCCCCTCGGACTACCTGTGGTGGCTCGATGTTGAAACAGGCAACAGCTGGTCCCTCGACAAGAGTGCCAACCGTGCCGTCCTGGAAGGTATGACCGACTTATTTCACAGCATCGGCGCCGACGTCGGCATCTACTCCTCGGCCTATCAATGGGGACAGATCGTGGGCACCGTCAGCAACTCCAGCAACCTTTATGCCCTGCCCAGCTGGCTGGCAGGCGCCCGCACGGCCTTCGGAGCCACGGCCAACTGCTCGAATGCGCCGCTAACCCCCGGCGGCACAGTCACCCTGACCCAGTTCGTCTCCAGGGGCTTCGACTACGACCACTCGTGCATTTAGCAAGCACAGCGCGGCGTAGCCAGAATCCAGAAGCATGGCCCGCCCGGACTAACGCCAGACGAAGTTCCAGGTCCCCATTACAGCCGCGGAAACCACCGCAGCCGCTGCGATCAGCACGCCGCCCGCCAGCACCCAGGCATCCAGCCGCGAATACGTGGATTCCCGCGCCCACGTCCTATGCCCCGCGCCAAAACCGCGCGCTTCCATGGTGATGGCCAGCCGGGACGCCCGGCGGATGGCCTGGACCAGGAGCCCGAAGCTCTGCCCGAGGGTGGCCCGCAGCCGTTGCAGCGGGCTGCCCTGCGAGCCGACTCCGCGGGCCCGCCGCGCCATGCCGATGGTCTGCCACTCCTCGGCCATAAGTCCCACGAGCCGCATCGCTGCCAGCGTGCCAAGGACAAAACGGTGCGGCAGCCGGGCCTTCTGGGCCAGCGCATCGGCGAGGTCGGTGGGATCTGTGCAGGTCATGAGCAGGATCGCCGGCAGGGCAATCGCGAGCCCGCGCAGCATAAAACCGATTCCCAGCTGCAGGGAACCCTCGCTGATGGACCAGATCCCGACGTCGAGCAGCACAGCGCCGCTGTCCGCCGCGACGATCGCCGTGCTCCAGCCGCCCAGGGCTGCCGCGAGGATGAGCGGCCAGCCGCGCTGCCACAAGAGGCGCAGCGTGAGGCCAGCCAACGGAAAGAGCGCCAGTTCCGCCGCAAGCGCCACCGAGGCAGACACCCAGTCGATGGAGAGCGCCAGCACCAGGGTGATGAGGAAGACGACGGCGAACTTGGCCAGCGGGTTGGCGCGCGTCAGCAGCCCGTGGTTGTTGCGGAGGGTCAGGGCATCCCTCATGCCGCACCTGCTTCCTGGCGGGCGCCGCCGCGCGAGGCCGGGCCCAGCCGCAGTTCGGCCCCGCCCAGGACGGCGCTGAATTCCTGGTCGTGGGTCACGGAAACCACTGAGGTCCCGGCGTCGAGCAGTTCCGAGAGGAACGATGCGAGCTCGGCCCAGGTGTTGGCATCCTGGCCGAACGTCGGCTCGTCGAGCACCAGCACACGAGGGTGGGCCGCGAGGACGGTGGCCACCGACAGGCGCCGCTTTTCGCCACCGGACAGCGTGTACGGATTGGCGTCCACCAGGTGCGTCAGGCGCAGCCGTTCCAGCAGCTCATCAACCCGTTCCTCGCCATGTCCCAGATGCCGCGGACCGAACATCAGCTCGTCCAGCACACGGCCGGTGACAAACTGGTGCTCAGGCTCCTGGAAGACGGTTCCGATGCGGGAAATCAGCTGGTTGGCTTTCCATTTGAAGGGATCGATCCCGGCCCCCTCGGAGAGCTCGACGGCGGCCGACACCTTTCCCGCCACCGGCGCAAGAAGTCCGGCGAGCGTCAGCGCAAACGTTGACTTTCCGGCGCCGTTGGGCCCCGTGACGGTGAGTGCCTGGCCGGAACGGACCAGGGCCGTGATGCCCTGCTGCACCGGTACGGGCGGGATCGTCCGGAAGCCGCGGCGCCGCGGACGCTCGCGGGAGACGGCAAGGTCCTCGGCCGCCAGCAGCAGGTCACCTGAGCCTGCGGACACGCGGCGGCGGGTTGCCGGAACATAGCCCGGCACCCAGACACCCGCGCCGATCAGCATGTCCCGCGCCTCCGCAAGCACCTGGTCCGGCGGCCCGTCCAGCAGGACTGCGGACGTAGCGGGGGAAGCAGCGGAACCCGCTGCCGAGCCCGGCTGCAGCACCACAATCCGGTCCACCAGGTCCTTCCAGACGGACACACGGTGTTCCACCACAACGAGGGTGGCTCCGGTTTTGTCCAGGCAGCGGCCCACGGCGTCGCGGACTTCCAGCACGCCGGCGGGATCCAGGTTCGCGGTGGGCTCATCCAGCAGGATCAGCCCGGGCCGCATCGCGAGGATCCCGGCCAGCGCCAGGCGCTGCTTCTGCCCGCCGGACAGGGCCGACGTCGGGTGGTCCAGCGGGAGCCCGCCGGCGTTCAAACCGCCGCCCCCGGCACTTCGCAGCCCGACGTCGTCGAGCGCTTCATGGACGCGGCGCCAGATCTCGTCCCGCGGAACGGCGAGGTTCTCGGCGCCGAAGGCGACGTCGTCGCCCAGGCGCGAAAGAACCACCTGCGTTTCCGGATCCTGCTGCATCAGTCCCGAGCGGCCGCGCTGCCCGCGCGGCACCACACCGTCGATCAGCAGCGAACCGGTTTCGTCGGCGTCGTCCCCTTCATCCCCCAGCACTCCTGCGAGCGCATGCAGCAGCGTTGACTTGCCCGCGCCCGATGGGCCCAGCAGCAGCACCCGCTCGCCGGGAGCGATGTCGAGGTCGAGCCCCCGGACGGCGGGGGCGGAACGTCCGGCATGCCACCAGCCCCAGCCACGGGCGGACACCGCGGCGGGGCGTACTCCGGAAGCGCCGGCGTCGGAAGCGGTCATCAGTTGAAGAAGGGCTCCGAAGCTGCCTTCCGGGATGCGAACGAGCTCAGCACGCCGGTCCTGGCCAGGCCGCGGGTGGCGATCCAGGACAGCGCGCCCGCAATCACCGCGCCGGAGATGGTGCAGAACGCGATGTACGCGAGCTTGTCGGCGGGCTCGTAGGCGATGTTCCAGCCCCACGGCAGGAACGAGTCATTGAGGCCGCAGAACAGGCCCGCGCCGGCACCGGCCAGCAGCGCGGCGATGAGGTTGTACTTCTGGTGCAGGAAGGACTTGAACCGGAAGTTGCCGTACACCAGCAGGAAGAACACCAGTTCGGCGCCCAGGCCCTGGAGGAGTCCGGAGATCAGCACGGTGGCGCCGTACTGCGAGCCCATGATGAGTTCGCCGGTGGCGGCCACCGCTTCGCAGAAGAGCGCCGCGCCGGGTTTGCGGATGATGAGCATGCCCAGCACTGCCGGGATCATCCAGCCACCGGCGATCAGGCCGGTCAGCGGGGGGTAAACGGCGTTCATGGGGGCGGAGACGATGCCGGCGCCCTGGGACCAGGCCCAGAAGATCACGCCGCCGGTGATGGCGATGAGCGCCGCCACCACGATGTCCACAACACGCCAGGTATTGCCGGTCTTTTTGATTGCTGCAGTTGTCATTTTGGTCCTCCTGAGGAACAGGAGGGGAAAGTGCCCCGGCGTGCGGCGCTGCCGCCGTTTCCGGACACTTCGAGAACTCGACTCCCTTGCGCCGGTACTAACCGGATCAGGTTCGAGGGTCTGCGGCTGTCCGCACTCTCAGCGCCCACCTGCGGTTCCCTGGCAATGCCAGTGATGTCCGACGGCGGCGCTCCCCTGTCGTATTAAATCTGCCCTGATGGGCGTGCTCCAGTTTACACCGCGGGCGGGGTAGATTGTGGGCCATGACTGCCAACAACCCGACTGTGACTGCGTTCAATCCCGATTCGACAGTGCCCCAGCCGGCGGGGCTGCTTGAGGCCCTGATTGCCCGGGTCGAAGCCGAGATCAACGAGCTGCAGTTTCCGCATTTCAGCAAGGACGACTCCCTCAACCTCGGGCTGCTCCTGGTGGAGCTGGGCAAGAGCCGGAAGCTGCCCATCGCGATCGACATCACCAAGGGTGACCAGGTCCTGTTCCACGTGGCCTTGGACGGCGCCACCCCGGACAACGAGCACTGGGTCCGGGCCAAGCAGCGCACCGCCGCCAGGTATGAGATCCCGTCGCTGCTGGTGGGCCTCCGCGGCAGGCTGCACGGCGGCCGGATCGAGGACCACGGCTGGTTCGACGAGTCCACCTATGCCCCGCACGGCGGCTGCTTCCCGGTCTACGTCACCGGTGTGGGTGCAGTGGCCACGGTAACGGTCTCGGGCCTGCCCCAGCAACAGGACCATGATCTCGTGGTGGAGGCCCTGCGGGAGATTCTGGAGTCCATGCATGCGGGTTAGGCTAAAGACAATCCCGGATCCGCTCAAAAGGAGTTCAACGAATGAACCTGTTCATCAAGCTGCTCGGCACTGCAATCAGCCTCGGCGCCGGATTCGTCGGCACCAAGATGGTCAATACCGTATGGGAAAAGTCCACCGGCCGGAAGCCCCCGACCGGCAGGGATGAAGACACCCCCACGAGCCTTCGCTCGGCGCTGACGTTCGCGCTCATCTCGGCCTCCGTCAGCACTATCATCCAGGTGCTCGCCAACCGCGGCACGCAGCGGGCCATCACCCGCTTCGCCAAGTCCCAGGACATCGTCTGACCGCATCACCATCCCCTGAGTTTCACCGTCCAGCTAATCGGTTCAAACCGGCCGAGATGCCCGCAGTATCTGGAAGGTGAACTCACAAGGGACGCTGGGGGCTGCGCGTGACGCTCAGTCCCGCCGGCCGCCGTCAGACGCTTCATCCCTGGACGACTCATCCCGGGCCGACTGGGCCGCCTTCTGAACCACGGCCTCGAGTTCATCGGAGCTGAGCAGCTCGCGGTGCAGGTGTTTGGTGCGGTACCCGGCGCGGCCCACCATATGGGCGGAAATCGGCACCGTCAGCAGCTGGAAAATCCAGGCCACCAGCAGCACCGGCCACACCCACCAGCTGCGCAGCTGCAGGCCGATCGCCGCCAGGAGCAGGAACAGACCCAGCACCTGGGGCTTGGTGGCCGCGTGCAT
Source organism: Pseudarthrobacter raffinosi (assembly GCF_023913835.1). NCBI lineage: Bacteria > Bacillati > Actinomycetota > Actinomycetes > Micrococcales > Micrococcaceae > Pseudarthrobacter > Pseudarthrobacter raffinosi. The sequence goes on from NZ_JAMXBG010000010.1 coordinate 109,924, forward strand.
GCGGCTCAGCAGATCCGGGAAGCGGAGCAGGCCCACAGCGGCGGCGAGCGACATAAGGGCACCCACCACCAGGAACACCGCCGAGACGGTGTCGATGACATTGTCAACCACGCTGGCCTCAGGATTCATTGGCTTGCTCCCGCCGGTCGGCCACGAAGCGCGCAACGGTCACCGAACCGATGAAGCCAACCACGGACAGCGCCACCAGCAGCATCAGGTTGTTCAGGTGCCGGTTAACGGCCATGTCGATGCACAGGGCAGCGCCCAGGATTGCGAGCAGGACGTCGGAGGCCAGCACCCGGTCCAGCAGCGACGGGCCGCGGGAGATCCTGATGATGGCTCCTGCCGCCGCCAGCGAAAGAATGACTGCCGTGACAGCCAGGACGGTCTGCATCATGCTGCGGCCTCCTGCCGGATTGCTTCGAGTTCTTCGCGGGTGCCCATGATCCTGATCAGGCCCGCTTCGATGGAGCGGACTTCCTTGCGCAGGCTTTCCACTTCTTCCGGGCTGCTGACGTTGAGCGCGTGGAGGTAGAGGGTGGACGTTGACCGGTCCACTTCCACCACCAGGGAGCCCGGGATCAGCGAGATCACGTGCCCGGTGGCGGTGACCATCAGGTCCTGGTGGCTCCGCAACGGAACAGCGACGACGGCGTTGATGACCCGCGGGCCGCGGACCGCCGTCAGGTACATGACCTCGACGCTGGCTGCCGCCACCCTGCCCAGGAAACGCAGGGCAAATGGCACTGCATAAAGAATGTTGAACCGGCCGCTGAGTTCCACCGGCGGCAGATAGAATATCCGGGCCACGAGCACCGCCAGCAACGCGCCGAAGAGCAGGTTGCCGGGGCTGAAGTCCTGCCACAGGGCGCCCCAGACAAGCACCAGCCATACCAGCAGGGGCAGTTCCTGGCGGAGGGAAATCCGGCGGCGGCTCATTTGCCCCCACCGTTTTTCAGGGCCAGCGGGGGAACGTCCGTGTCCTCGCCCAGCACGGCCTGGATGTAGGCGGACCGGTCCAGCATTTCGTGGGCGGCCTGGTCCGAGACTGTGAACAGCGGGCCCGCGAAAACAGTGAGCGAGACGCCCAGGACCACCAGGCCCAGGGTTGAGCCCACCATGGTGCGGGGCAGCAGCGTGACGTTCTTGCGGCCGGCCCGGCTGCCGGTGTCCGAATCCTCCGGCTCGGCCAGCAGGACGGGGTCCGGGTGCTCGGCGTCCGAGGGCTTGCGCCAGAAGGCGCGGTTCCAGACGCGCGCGACGGCCAGCAGGGTCAGGAGGCTGGTGACCACACCGCCGATCACCAGGGCGTAGGCCAGGGGTGTGCCCAGTTCGATGCCCGCCTGGATGAGCCCCACTTTCCCCAGGAAACCGGAGAACGGCGGGATCCCGGCAAGGTTCATGGCGGGGATAAAGAACAGCAGGGCCAGGATGGGTGACAGCTTGGCGAGGCCCGCCAGCCGGTCCACGGATGAACTGCCGCCACGGCGTTCAATCAGCCCGGTGACCAGGAACAAGCTTGTTTGGATGGTGATGTGGTGGGCAACGTAGAACACGGCGGCACCCAGTCCGGCCACCGAAGACATGGCCAGGCCGAACACCATGTATCCGATGTGGCTGACCAAGGTGAAGGACAGCAGACGCTTGATGTCGCTCTGGGCCAGGGCGCCCAGGATTCCCACCACCATGGTCAGCAGCGCCGCCACCATCAGCGGCGTGTCCAGGCTGTCACCGGGAAACAGCAGGGTTTCGGTACGCACCATCGCATAGACGCCCACCTTGGTCAGCAGGCCCGCGAACACGGCCGTGACCGGCGCAGGGGCGGTGGGATAGGAGTCCGGCAGCCAGAAGGACAACGGAAAAACGGCCGCCTTGATGCCGAAGGCCACCAGGAGCATGACATGGAGCAGGGTGCGGGTTCCTTCGTCCAGGTCCGCGAGCTTGACGGCGAGATCGGCCATGTTCACGGTGCCGGTGGCCCCGTAAACCATGGCGATGGAGATCAGGAACAGCACCGAGGACACCACGGACACCACCACGTAGGTGACGCCGGCGCGGATGCGGGGGCCGGTCCCACCCAGGGTCATCAGGACATAGCTTGCCGTCAGCAGGATTTCGAAGCCGACATAGAGGTTGAAAAGATCCCCGGACAGGAACGCGTTGGACACTCCGGCCACAAGGATGAGGTAGGTGGGGTGGAAGATCGACACCGGGGCGTCCCGGTCGCCGTCGGCCATTCCCTGCCCGGTGGCGTAGACCAACACAGCGAGGCTAATGGCCGACGACACCACGAGCATGAGGGACGAGAACTGGTCCACCACCATCGTGATGCCCCACGGCGGCAGCCAGCCACCGATGTTCACGGCAGCCGTTCCGCCGTCCCACACCGACGCCAGCAGCAGGCACTCCAGCAGGAGCGTCAGGGACAGCACGCCGATGCTCACCGCGCGCTGCGCGCGGGAGTGCCGGATCAGCAGGAAGGCCAGGGCGGCACCGAGGATGGGAAGTACGACGGCGAGCGGGGCAAAGCTTGCCATGTTCACTTCACACCTCCTTCGGGACCAGGGGTTACGTTCTGCGAGCCGGGTTGCTCTTCGGCGGCGGCGTCCCGGGCAGAAATCTCCTTGGCACCGGCGGTGACGGAACCGGCCTCATCCGGGCCGTCCGCCGCCGTGGGGTGATCTGAGACCGTGCTCCCGTCGCCGCCCAGCATGGTTAGGGGAAACTCGGAAGTTTCGGCCGGGATCGGGGTGTCGTCCTCGGCGTCGAAGCGGGGCGTCTCGGCGACGCGGAGGTCCTCGATGTCGTCCTGGATCTCGTCCTGGCGGGCCAGGACCCACGTGCGGTAGATGATGCCGAGCATAAAGGCCGTCACGGCGAAGGAGATCACGATCGACGTGAGGATCAGGGCCTGCGGCAGCGGGTCCGCGTACTCATGCGCGCCGGTGGCCTTGTTGTACAGGGGCGCCAGGCCGGCATAGCCGCCGGTGGCCAGGATCAGCAGGTTGGTGGCGTTGGCCAGCAGCATCAGCCCGAGCAGCACCCGGGTGAGGCTGCGTTCCAGGATCAGGTAGATGCCGCACGCATACAGGGCACCCATCACGGTCAGCAGGGTCAGGTTGACGCTCATCCTTGGCCCCTCGCGGTGGTTTCGGCGGGGACACCCACGGGTTCCTCGGCGTGCACGTCGGCCTGCACCTCGGTAGCGGCAGGAGCGTCGTCCGCTGGCGCGTCCTCGGCAGGCGCAGTTCTTTGCTCTTCAAAGTGTTCGTCGATCTCGGAGCCCAGGCTGCGCAGGACGTCCAGCACCAGGCCGATCACCACGATGTAGACGCCGATGTCGAAGATGGTGGATGTGACGAACTTGATGTCCCCGAACACCGGAAGCCAGAGTTCGATGATGGCGGTCTGGAATACCTGGCCGCCCAGCAGCAGCGGCACCACACCGGACGCCGCCGCAGTGGCGAGCCCGATCCCCAGCAGCGTTCCGGCGCCGACGGGCGTGGCCTCGCGCAGTTCGAACCGGCCGCCGGCCAGGTAGCGGATGGCCAGGGCAAGTCCGGCAGTCAGGCCGCCGGCGAAGCCGCCGCCGGGCAGGTTATGGCCGGCCAGGAGGAGGTAGAGCGAGAAGATGATCAGGGAGTGGAAGATCAGCCGCGTGACCACTTCAAAGATGATGGAACGCCGTTCCGGTGCCAGCGTGCGCCCCGCCACGATCCAGGCGTCCCGGGCGGAGGCGGCGAATTTGCGGCTGATGGCCAGGGCCGCGGCTTCCCGCGACCCGGGATCCACAGCGACCTGGCGGCCGACGCTGCCCTCGGCAATAGTTTCAGAGACCCTGGTCCGGTCGCCGCGGCCGCGGACGAAGATGAGGCTGGCAACACCTGTGGCGGCCAGGGCAAGGACGGATATTTCACCGAAAGTGTCCCAGGCGCGGATGTCCACCAGGGTCACGTTGACGATGTTCAGCCCGCCGCCGCCTTCATAGGCAAGACGCGGGAATTCCAGGGACACTGGGACGGCCACCCGGGCGCCCATGGCGTGGATGGCGGCGAAGACCATGGTGACGCCGAACGCCGCCCCGATGATCACGCGGATCACCCGGTACTTGCCGCCGGTCCGGTCGCGGAGTTCCGCGGGCAGGCTGCGCATGGCCAGGACAAAGGCCACCAGGATGATGGTTTCCACAAGCATCTGCGTGAGGGCCAGGTCCGGCGCGCCCTGGAGCGCGAACATCAGGGCGATCCCGTATCCGGTGACGGACACCATCAGCACAGCGAGGAACCGTTTGTTGGCCTTGACCGCGGCCAGCGCGCCGATCACAATTCCCGCCCCGACCACGGGCTGCAGCGGCGAGTAGGGATCGATGAAGTACAGGTTGTCCGGAAGCGGCTTGCCCGCCAGCACCATGGCGGTCAGCGGCAGCGCAAACGCCATCGTGAGGATCACGGCGAGGTAGAAGTACAGGGAACCACGCTGCGTGCGGCCCGTAATCCAGACCGCAGTGTCGTCCAGGGCGCCGATGGTGAGCTGGTACATGCGGTCGCCGTCGATCCAGCCGGGAACGCGGGACTGCGCGCGGGCCACCAGGTTCCGTCCGAAGTACATCGCCAGGCCCAGGGCAAACGTGAGGGCGGTTAGTCCCAGGGCGGGGGTGAAACCGTGCCACAGCGCAAGGTGGCCGGCCTGCTCGGCCGGTGTGCCGGCGCCGGACGCGGTGGAGGCGAACAGCGCGGCGTAGGGCTGGACCCAGGCGTCCACCGACGCCGGCCAGAGGCCGTAGACGATGCTGAGGACGCTGAGGACGGCCGGGGCCGCCAGGAAGGAAGGCTTGACCGCCTTGAACATTGTCCGCTCAATCCCGGGCTTCACCGCGAACGCTCCCCACATAAAGCGTGCGCTGTAGGCGAACGTGAGAACGGACCCGAGGACGATGCCCACGAGCACCACCATGCTCCAGGCCTCGCCGCCGGAAGCGTGGTGGACAAAGGCTTCAAGGACTGATTCCTTGGCCACAAATCCGGCGAGCAGCGGGACGCCGGCCATCGAGGCGGCACCGATGCCGGCCACAATTCCGAGCGCCCGGGACTGCCGGAACACGCCGGAAAGCTGGCGCACATCGCGGGTACCGGCCTGGTGGTCGATGATGCCCACCACCAGGAACAGGGTGGCCTTGAACAATCCGTGGGCGAGGAGCATCGCGAGGCCGGCGAGGGCCGCGTCCGGCGTGCCCAGCCCCACAACCATGGTCAGGAAACCCAGCTGGCTGACCGTGCCGTAGGCCAGGATGAGCTTGATGTCGGTCTGCCGGAGCGCCCGGTAGCCGCCAACCAGCATGGTGGCCAGGCCCAGGCCCAGCACAATGGACTGCCAGTAGGCGGTGTCGGAAAATCCCGGGGCCAGCCGCGCCACCAGGTAGATCCCGGCCTTCACCATCGCCGCGGCGTGGAGGTACGCGCTCACCGGGGTGGGGGCCGCCATGGCTCCCGGAAGCCAGAAGTGGAAGGGAACCAGCGCGGACTTGCTGATGGCGCCCGCCAGGATAAGTACGACGGCGGCGGCCACGATTCCTCCGGAAGGTCCGCTGATCAGGGTGGGAGCCTGCGCCAGGATCGCCGAAATCCGGTACGTGCCGGCACTGTGGCCCAGCATAATCAGGCCCACCAGCATGGCCAGCCCGCCCGCTGTGGTGACCATCAAAGCTTGCAGCGCAGAACGGCGGGCCGCCAGCCTGGTGCGGGCGAAGCCGATCAGCAGGTAGGACAGGATGGTGGTGAGTTCCCAGAAAATGAACATCAGAAGAAGATCGTCAGCGATCACCAAGCCGAACATCACTCCCGCGAAGGCGAGGAACTGGGCGCCGAAGCCTCCGAGGTCCTGGTCCTTGAGGCTGAAGTACCGCGCGCAATAGACGAGCACCAAGGCGCCGATGCCCAGGATAAGGAGCGACATCACCCAGGCAAGGGGATCGAGCCGGAAGGCGAATTCAAGATCCAGCCCGGGGATCCACGGGAAGACTTCCGAGACCGCGCCGACGTCCGAGTACACGGCGCCGTGCTGGAACAGCAGCCAGCCAAACGAAACGGCAGGAACAGCGGCCAGCGCATAAAAAGCGTTGCGGCCCCATGCCCTGAAGAGAAACGGCGCCACGGCAGCCACCGCAAAGTGCACGGCAAGGACTGTGATCACTGGTAGCTCCGCAACGTCAGGGATTCGATTGTCAAAAGTCAGGGCAGGCGGTCATTCGTCAGGTTCGGTGGCCACAGTTTATCAAGGCACCACTGACACTTTTCCCGCACCGGACCGTGGGTCCCTGGAATTTCGCCGGTGTCCGGCGTACCATCTCCGCGATGTTCGCCAGGGGCGGATACGATTCAGCCTATGAACACCGCAAGCGCTCCTGAGGCCATGCAGCCGTCATCGGAACTCGCGTCCGGAACCCAGGCCACCGGCAAGGGCCGAGTCCTCGCCTGGGCCGCCTGGGACTGGGGATCTGCGGCCTTCAACGCGATCATGACCACCTTCGTTTTCACCGTCTACCTCACCTCCAATGCCTTCGGCGGCAAAGATCAGGCTTCGGCCGTTCTTGGCGGTGCGCTGGCCGTTGCGGGGATCGCCATCGCGCTGCTCGCTCCGGTGACCGGGCAGCGCTCGGACAACGGCGGGCGCCGCAAGCTGTGGCTGGGGGTCAACACGGCCGCCGTCGCCATCCTGACGGGCCTGTGCTTCTTTGTGTTCCCGCGGCCGGAGTTCCTGCTGCTGGGCGTTTCCCTGATCGCGCTGGGGAATGTGTTCTTTGAGTTCGCCGGGGTCAACTACAACGCCATGCTGGCCCAGATCTCCACGCCGAAGAACATCGGCAAGGTCAGCGGGTTCGGCTGGGGCATGGGCTACCTGGGCGGCATTATGGCCCTGCTGATTGTGCTGCAGCTGTTTGTGCAACCGAGCTTCGACTGGTTCGGCGCCTCCACCGAGGACAGCCTGAACATCCGGCTGGTGGCCGTGTTCTCCGCCCTGTGGTTCTTCATCTTTGCCCTGCCGGTGCTGTTTGCTGTCCCGCAGCTGCCGCGGCCGGAGCGGGCCCAACCGTTGGGCGTCCTGGCCTCCTACCGCCTGCTGATCCGCCGGATCAAGGCAATCTACGCCACCAGCCCGCACACCATTTACTTCCTCCTGGCCAGCGCAGTGTTCCGGGACGGCCTCGCGGCCGTGTTCACCTTCGGCGGGATCATCGCGGCCGGCACGTTTGGCTTCGAATTGTCCCAGGTCATCTTCTTTGCCATCTTCGGCAATGTGGTGGCGGCCGTGGGCGCCATCATCGGCGGGTTCCTGGACGATCGTGTAGGGCCCAAGGCCGTGATCATGGGTTCCCTGGTGGGGCTGCTGGTCGCCGGGACCATGATCCTGGTCCTCGGCAACGAAAACTACATCTTCTTTGGCACGGCGTGGGCCGGCAGCACCACCTTCTGGGTCTTCGGGCTGTTCCTGTGCCTGTTTGTGGGGCCTGCCCAGTCCTCGTCGCGGGCATACCTGGCCCGGCTGGCACCCCACGGCGAATCCGGCGAGCTGTTCGGCCTTTACGCCACCACCGGGCGTGCCGTCAGCTTCCTCGCTCCGGCGCTGTTCACCCTGTGCATCACGCTGGCCACTCCCCTGGTTGCGCCCGGCGAGGCCCAGCGCTGGGGAATCCTGGGCATCATGGTGGTGCTGCTCGCCGGCCTGCTGGTCCTGCTCCCGGTAAAGTCGCCGGACAAGACCGCCATCGCCGTCGTTCCAGCCTCCTAGCGCGAACGGACACTTAAGCCCCACCCCCTTGAAGCGCGAACGGGCAGCAGATGACCTCAAATCCGGGGTCTGACGTCATCTGCTGCCCGCTCGCGCCGTCTTCGGCACCCCCGCCCGAAACCGGCCTGCAAAGACTAGGCTGGTGGTATGAACGTGGACGAGACTGACCTCCCCGGCCTGGGCCGGCGGAAGGACTTCATGACGACTTCCGGCCGCCGCATCGGCGTCGTGGAGCTGCGCGAGGGCACGATGGAACTCATCGTTTCCACTTGGGACGATCCCGACACCTGCCAGGCGTCGATTCCCCTGACCGGCGATGAGGCCGCCACCCTGGGTAACCTCCTGGGCGGGCAGCACCTTGCCATGAAGCTGACTGAAGAGCACCGGGAGATCCCGGGCATCGTGACCCGGCAGTTCTCCATCGCCCCGGAATCCCCGTTCCAGAACCAGCCCATGGGGAAGGCCTGCATCCGCACCCGCTGCGGAGTCTCGATCGTGGCGATCATGCGTGAAGGCGAAGTGCTCCCGTCGCCGGGACCCGACGTCGTACTTCACTCCGGTGACCTCCTCGTTGCAGTTGGAACGCAAGAAGGCCTCGATTCGGCGGCCGATATCCTGCGCAACGGCTGAGCGTCATGGACCCGCTGGCCCTGACCCTCATTGAACTGGGGGCCGTTGTGTTCTGTCTCGGCCTCCTGGCCAGGCTGGCCGGACGGATCGGAATGTCACCCATACCGCTCTACCTCGTTGGCGGACTCGCCTTCGGCGCAGGCGGCGTGGTCAAGCTCGAAGGTATGCAGGAATTCGCACATCTCTCCGGCGAAATCGGCGTGATCCTGCTGCTGCTTATGCTCGGTTTGGAATATACGGCTGCCGAGCTTTTCACCGGTCTGCGCAGGTCCTGGCAGGCCGGTGTTCTTGACCTGGTGCTGAATTTCATCCCCGGCGCGGCACTGGCGCTCCTGCTCGGCTGGGGAGCGGTGGGCGCCATGGTTATGGGCGGCGTCACGTACATATCGTCCTCAGGGATCGCTGCCAAGGTCATCACGGACCTGGGCCGGATCGGTAACCGCGAGACCCCCGTGGTGCTGTCCATCCTGGTGTTCGAGGACCTGGCCATGGCTGTGTACCTGCCCATCCTCACCGCCACCCTCGCGGGTGTGAGCTTCCTGGGCGGGCTCACCACGGTAGCAATCTCGCTGGCGGTGGTCACCGTCGTCTTAATGGTGGCGCTGCGGCACGGCCACCGTGTATCAAAAGCGGTGCACAGCGAAAACTCCGAAGTATTCCTGCTCAACCTGCTCGGTGCCGCACTGCTGGTGGCCGGCGTCGCGTCCGCCCTGCAGGTTTCGGCCGCAGTGGGCGCGTTTATGTTGGGCATCGCGATCTCGGGGGCTACCGCCCACAGCGCCACCCGGATCCTGGAACCGCTGCGGGATCTCTTTGCGGCCATCTTCTTTGTGGCCTTCGGGCTCAACACAGACCCGTCGACCATCCCGCCGGTACTCGGCTGGGCTCTGATCCTGGCGGCCATCACTGCCACTACCAAGATGCTCACGGGCATCTGGGCTGCCAAGCGGGCCGGAATTGCACGCCCGGGCCGCTTCCGTGCAGGCGCCGCCCTGATAGCCCGCGGCGAGTTCTCCATCGTTATCGCCGGCCTGGCCGTGGCGTCGGGCGTGGTCCCGGACGATCTCGCCGCCCTGGCAACCGCCTACGTGCTGATCATGGCCGTCCTCGGGCCGCTGGCCGCGCGCTATGTGGAACCGGTGCTCAAGGCGTTCGGCGGGCCTGTCCGGTTGGCCGCGAAGGCGTAGGCCACCACACTCCCCGCACCGAGACGTGAGATCCCGGCGCTATAACGGACCGTTGGCGCCGAGACCTCACCCCTCGATCCGCCATCCCGCCCGAGCAAGGGAGTCCAGTACCCGGTGGGCGCACCCGTCGAAGCCCCACTGGCGTACATGCCCGGCTGTGACAGTCACCGATGCCCAGCCGATGGCCGCGATGGACTCGTCCCGCCGGATGTCTGACTCACGCTGCGTTCTTCCAAGTGATGCCGGCCATCGTAATTAACGGCCACCTTGAAGTCCGGAAACGCCACGTCTGGCCAGGCAAGTTCCCACCCAGTAGCGTCCTGCACCACGTACCTCAGCGCGGGTTCCGGCAGTCCGAGCCTTCCGATGGCCAGCCGCAGCCGGGTCTCCGGCGCGGAATCGGCCCCGACCCGGCACAGTTCCAGAGCCTGCCTGGCTTTCCGGAAACCGCGGGCGCCCGGGGTGGAGTGGACCTGCTCAAGAAGGTCCCCGAGTGAACACAGCGCGTCCTTCTTAGGCCCGAAGCTCCTCGATTGGCTGCAGATGAAGTAGTCCGCCGCCACCAAATCCTCCAAGTCCAGGACCGCGGCCAAGTCCAGCCACGTCCGCGCAGGGCAGGTGACCGGGACGCCGTCGAGTTCCCCCATATCCTGGCTGCGAAGGCCCAGCCGGTGACCGGATACCCCCTTGCGCACCGGCCGGGCGCCTCCGCCGATCTTCGCCAAGTGGATTTTCAGCTCGTTCTGAAGTGCCAATGGCAGCGGGCAGCCCCACAGCAGCGCCGCGGTGGCCAGACAGCAGACGAGACCGGGAGAGAGTGTGGCCAGCAATGCGCAGGTGTGGTGAAGAGGCTGCGACGCACCCCAGGGAACCCGTACTCCGCGGCTTGCCACGCGGAGATCACGCCGCCATGCACGCGCAGCGGGGACGCCGGCGTGGACCTGCTCATGAAGGGTCAAGGAACGTCCAGCGAAGTGGTCCGGAAGAGGTGAGGGCTGCCGCATGACCTATTGTTGGCACAGCCGGGCTGCCCCAACCCGGTTATCCACAGAGTGGAGGAGTAGTGGTTCCCAAGCTGCCGCACCGAGAGGTTAGATCTCGGCGCCAAGACGGACGGTTAGAGCCGAGACCTCACCCCTCGATGGAAAAGGCTCAGACCTTCGTGCGGTGGAAGTTCAGGTGGCTGCGGCTGGCTGTCGGCCCGCGCTGGCCCTGGTAGCGGTTGCCGTATTCGCCGGAACCGTACGGGAACTCAGCAGCAGAGGTCAGCCGGAAGAAGCACAGCTGGCCGATCTTCATGCCGGGCCAGAGCTTGATGGGCAGCGTGGCCATGTTGGACAGCTCCAGCGTGACGTGGCCGGAAAACCCCGGATCAATGAACCCGGCCGTGGAGTGCGTCAGCAGGCCCAGACGGCCCAGGGACGACTTACCTTCCAACCGCGCAGCAATGTCGTCCGGCAACGTGACGGCCTCGTAGGTGGAACCAAGGACAAACTCGCCGGGGTGCAGGATGAACGGCTCACCGCTCTCCACCTCCACAAGCCGCGTCAGCTCGGGCTGCTCTTCGGCGGGGTCGATGTGCGCGTACTTATGGTTGTCGAAAAGTCGGAACAACCGGTCGATCCGCACGTCCACCGAGGATGGCTGGACCATCGCGGGATCGTACGGTTCGAGGACGATCCGTTGGGTGTCTAGTTCGGCACGAATGTCGCGGTCAGAGATCAGCACCGTCCCAAATTACTATGCGTTGTCCACAGCGCACACTTTTTCGTTGTTGCTGTCGCCTAGTGGGGCTAATGTTGCCTCAGCATGTCAGCCGCCGGATGGTCTCCCGGTTGGTACAACTGAACTGATCTGGGGTTGGTTTTGAATAAATTTGCGGCGCCCGCCGTTGTGGCCATGTTGTGCGCGCTCGCCCTCGTGTCCCCGGCCGCCGGCATGTATTCCGGCCCGCCGGAGAATGCGCCGTCCGTCCAGGCTGGTGCCTTTGGACCGCGCACGGTCACGTTGGGACCGTCGGGAACAGCGGACGACGGCGGCGCGCCCGACGTTGAGACCGGCACCGGTTCCCCGCTCGCCCCGGCCGTGGAACCGGTGATCACACCGGCATCACCCGCCGGAGAAGGCACGTCAGGGACCGCAGCGGCGCCGCCGACGGCGACGGTGGCTGCCCCCGAGACCGCCACCTCCGAGCCCCTCGCCCCCGAGCCGCCTTCCCTGCCACCCCTCTGGGCCCCCGACGCGGAACTGAGCCAGAACAAAACCGCGGCTCCCACCCCGCCGACCCCCGCAACGGAATCCATCACTACCGAATCCCTTGGCACCGAGGCCCTGGTGCCGGACAGCAACACGGCCGCCATCCTCACGGTTTTCAACGAAATCAACAATTACCGGGCGGCCAACAGCCTGGCCCCGGTCAAGTACCACCCCACGGTGGCCGGCATGGCGCAGGAATGGTCCGACAGCATCGCGTCCCGGGACGTCATTGAGCACCGCGCCAGTTTCTGGACCGATCCCCGCGCCCTGAGTCCGAACAATGGCGCCGGCGAGGTCATTGCCATCCGCACGGACCGCAACGCGGCGCAGTTGGTGGAGTGGTGGAAAAACTCCGAGGGCCACAACGCCATGCTGCTAGACCCGCGCTTCAACGTCATGGGCGCCGGGATCTCGTACACGAACAATCTGTACACCATCTGGGGTGTGGTGAACTTCTTCGGCTACACCACCCTGCCCGCCGGCACCGTCACCTCCCCTGGAGGCAGCTCCGCCGGCGGGGGCGCCTTCCCCGCCCCAACGCCAACCGTGTGCGACCCCGCCGTCAAACACATGCCGCCCACCCTGGATTTAGGCAGCGCGGCCATCACCAGTGCCGCTGATCTGGTGACCATCAACGCCTCAGGCCAGCTCATCAACCGCCCCTCCACAGGGAACAGGACCTTTGGTGCTGCCAAGGTCATCGGCTCCGGTTTCGGAACGGCCAAGGAAGTATTCACCACGGACTGGGACCGCGACGGCGCCTATGACCTCCTGACGCAGTGGAACGACGGACGGCTGACGCTCCACCGGGGTATCGCTACCGGAGGGTTCCAAACCTCGTTCACGCTGGGCTCGGGCGGCTGGGCGACGTTGACACTGGCCGTCGGCGGCTGGTGCGCCAACAACCGGCTCCCCCAATTGGTCGCCCTGGATACCGCCGGCAACCTGTACCTCTACCCGAACGTGGGCCTGGCGGACATGTCATCACGCACAACCATGGCCACGGGAGTATCGGCCAGGAAGCTGAGCATGGTGGACTATGACGCCGACGGTTTCCAGGATCTCCTGGCCATTAGGTCCGACGGCGGTGTGCAGCTTTACCGCGGAGCTGGCACTCCGGCGCCACGCGTCGAAGCCCGGCTCACCGTCACCACCGGCTGGCAAGACGTCACCGGGATCCGTCCGCTGCGCGACGTGACAGCCCTGAATTCCACGGGGGTCGCGCTCCGCCGGGCCAACGATGTGGTGCAGTACTGGGACCTGAGCAGCGGAAGCCTTGCGTCGCCGTCGAACATTACCGGCAGCTGGGCGGGCCAGCGGCTGGCGCAGTAGCCCTCAGGCGGCCGTCCGCACTTCCAGGACATCTTTGAGCCGTGCGAGCTGGGACACTTCGGCCCTGATGGTGCGCTGGATGCCGGTGTTCATCAGGCCCAGGAGGCCTTTGGGCTGGTACTCGAGGGCGAACCTGACGCGGGTGCCGGCCGGTTCGGTGCTGAGGTAGTACCCGCCGGTGGGCTGCGACGGTCCCGAGATCACACGGAACTGGATCTCGGCGCCCGGCCTGGCCTGCGTTATTTCGAAGTCGGCGGGGATTGTCCGTCCTGACCGGCCCGTGGTCGTCTGCCGGTAAACGGCGCCCTTGGTTCCGGCAGCACCGGACATCAAGCCGATGCTGCGGATGCCCTTGCGCCATAGGGGAAGGTTCATTCCGTCCACCAGGAACGCGTACACGGTCATTGCGTCGCACCGGATAAGCACCTCGTGCTCTGCAAATACCATGGGAGTCCTTAGTTAGCGGCTGGTCAGGTGGTAGCCCGCCCCACCCCCATGACACCGCAGCTAACGGGTTCAGAGTAGCCACTCGGCCCGCCCCGGACCTAGCCACCGACGGCGCCGTTATTGAAGAGTTACTGGATGACGCGGCCGGTAGCGGCCATCCCGGCGGACACGGGTCCAGTGCGTGGTCACGGTTGCTGGCGCGTGATCGCATCTGCGCTAAGCTAAGTTCTGCCCCGCTCAAAACGGGGCGATGCGGCTGTAGCTCAATGGTAGAGCGCTAGCTTCCCAAGCTTGATACGCGGGTCCGATTCCCGTCAGCCGCTCCAATGTTTCTCACTACCGTTTTCGCACCACAGCAGCGGGCGCGCCGGCGCGGCGAATCCCACTCCAAACGGCCATCACCCGGGGGCCGTTAGGCCCAGCCGTGTATCGTCAGAAGTCAGGAACCTCTTCGGTTCCGCTACAGGAGCAATCATGGCTGACAAGTCCCCGCGTCAAGCAGCATCCAAAAAAGCCGGCAAGTCCATCAAGGAAAAGCGCGCCGACAAGCGGGCCGCCGGAGCGCCGGCCACCTCCCTGGACATCACGTCCAAGGCCGCAAAAAAGAAGTGAGTGGCCAACAGAGCCACCTGACCCTCGGCGTCCTGGCATCCACCCGGAAACCGGACGAACGCCGCCTCCCCATCCACCCCCTGCATTTCGAGCGGATCGCTCCGGAACTGCGCCAGCGCATCATCCTGGAGCAGGGCTACGGTGAGCGCTTCGGCGTCTCGGATGACCAGCTCTCAACCCTCGTGGGCAAAATGGCCACCAAGGAAGCGCTGCTTGCGGAGGCCGACGTCGTACTCCTGCCCAAGCCACAGCCTGAGGACCTCGCGGAACTGCGCGACGGCCAGATCCTCTGGGGCTGGCCGCACTGTGTCCAGGACCGCGCCATCACCCAGCTGGCCATCGACAAGAAGCTCACGCTCATCGCCTTCGAAGCGATGAACCACTGGGCGAGCGACGGCGGATTCGGGCTACACGTGTTCCACAAAAACAACGAGCTGGCCGGCTACTGCTCGGTGCTTCATGCGCTCTCGCTCACCGGCTCTACGGGTGATTACGGCCGCCGGCTCAGTGCCGTGGTGATCGGCTTCGGCGCGACCGCCCGCGGCGCCGTGACCGCGCTGAACGCGCATGGCATCCACGACGTTCAGGTGCTGACCAACCGCGGAGTTGCGGCGGTTGGTGCCCCGATCCACTCGGTCAACATCGTCCAGTTTGATCACGACGACAAGGCCCCCTTCCTGAGCCAGGTCATCACCGAGCGGGGCCGGGTACCGCTGGCGCCGTTCCTGGCCGAGAGCGACATCGTGGTCAACTGCACGCTGCAGGATCCGAACAATCCGCTGACTTATTTGCGGACTGAGGACCTCGCGGCGTTCAGCCCGGGCAGCCTGATCGTGGACGTTTCGTGCGACGAGGGAATGGGCTTCAGCTGGGCGCGCTCCACCACGTTCGCAGAACCGATGTTTACCATGGGCGACCACATCAACTATTACGCGGTGGACCACAGCCCGTCCTACCTCTGGAATTCCTCCAGCTGGGAGATCAGCCAGGCCCTGCTGCCGTTCCTTGAGACAGTCATCGGCGGCCCCGCCGAGTGGGACGGTAACGAAACCATTTCCCGCGCCATCGAAATCCGCGAAGGCGTGGTCCTCAACAAGGACGTGCTGGAGTTCCAGCGGCGCGAGGCCGAGTACCCGCACCTGCCGGCGTAGGCTCTGCCGCCTTGGGCCGCGGCGTAGGTGCCGCGGCCCAAGGTCTGCAGCCCTTTACGCCGTGGCCCCCTACGCCGTGGCCACCCGGCGGACGATCCGCAGCGGGTGGCGGCGGTCCTTGAGGTCCACCCTGAGCGCCAGCGCGCCTTTTCGGGCCAGGACGACGGCGACAGTCACCGCGGCGAGCGCCGGCACCCCGCCGGACACCATGAGTGCCACATGCGGGTCCACGTGCTCGGCGATCCACCCGAGCATGGGCCCGCCGATGGCCTGGCCGCCGATCAGCACCATGATGTACAGGCTCATGACCCGGCCCCGGATGCCCATGTTGGAGCTGATCTGGACGAGCTGGTTGGAGCCGGTGAGGAACATCAGGCACCAGAATCCGGACAGGACCATCACCACGCTAAACCAGAGCATGGACGGCGCCAGGGCGGCCAGGCACAGCATCAGGCCATACATTCCGGCACAGAACACCACGGAGCGGAGCCGCAACTGGCGGCGCCGTGTGGACGCGACGGCACCGGCCAACGCCCCCAGTGCCACCAGGGCGTTCAGAAGGCCATAGCCGCCGGCGCCGACGTCGAACACGTGGTCCGCGAACGCGGCGAGCAGCACGGGCAGGCTCATGGCGAAGACGGAGATGAAACCGGCCATCAGCCACGGCCAGTAGATGGTGGGCTTGCTGAGCGCATACTGCAGTCCTTCCCGCAGCATGCCCTTCTTCTTGGGCGCAGGGGCACTAACGAACAGCTGGTTCTTGCGCAGGAGCAGCAGCATAGCCACGGTGGAGCAGCACGCCAGCGCATTCACGGCGAAGGCCCAGCCTGCGCCGACCGCGGTGAGCAGCAGTCCCGCCAGTGCCGGACCGATCAGGCCGCCCAGCTGGAACGTCGTGGAGTTGACGCTGATGGCGTTCCGGAGGTATTTGGGGCCCACCAGTTCGTTGACGAACACCTGGCGCGCGGGCTGGTCCAGCACGGTGACCAGGCCCAGCAGCAGCGCGATGACGTACACGTGCCACACTTCGATGGCGCCGGTCAGGGCAAGTGCCGCGAGCGCTGCGGCGAGGACCGCGGCCAGGCTCTGGCACAGGATGAGGATCCGGCGTTTGGCGAACCGGTCCGCCATCATGCCGCCCCACGGCCCCAACAGCAGCGACGGCAGGAACTGCAGTGCCACCGTGATGCCCACGGCGGTGACGGAGCCGGACAGTTCCAGCACCAGCCAGTCCTGGGCGATCCGCTGCATCCAGAGGGCGACGACGGCGACAAAGTGCCCGATCGCGAAGATGCGGAAATTGGGGACTTTCAGGGAGATAAACGTGTGCCGCCAGGGGAGGTGTTCACTAACGACGGCGATGGGTTGGGTCTGGGCGGAGGCGGCGGTAGCGGACGCGGAGGCGGAGTCGATGACGGGCTGGCTGACGGTTGCCGACGTTGGCGGTGGGGGTGCCACAGGGATGTCCTCAGGGAAGCGGGCGGACTGGGATGCTTCCCACGCTAGGCTGATTCAAGGTGATTATGTAGCCCTATCTCGCCTATAACTAGCATTACAAAGCGTAATAATGCCCACTCTGACGTGGGTGGACAGTCAGCCGCAGCCAAAGGAGTCCACTGTGTACGAACCCACCCAGCTCCGTTCCTTCCTGGCCGTAGCCGAGACGCTCAGCTTCACCAAGGCCGCGGAGCGCCTGGGCCTGGCACAGCCCACCGTCAGCCAGCATGTCCGCAAGCTGGAGACGGCGGCGAAGCGCATCCTCATCAGCAGGGACACCCGCGATGTCCGGCTCACGGACAACGGTGACGCGATGGCCGGCTTCGCCCGCACCATCCTTTCGGCCCACGATGCCGCCACCCGATACTTCTCCGGCTCGGCCATGCGGGGCCGGCTGCGGTTCGGCACGGCGGACGACCTCGCCATCACCGGCCTCCCCCGGATCCTTCGGGAGTTCCGCCAGGTCTATCCACAGATCAACCTTGAGCTCACCGTTGGCCAGAGCGACCAGCTGTACAAGAAACTCAATGCCGGCCAGCTGGACCTGGTGTTTGTGAAGTGGGTGGCTGGCGTCAAGGACGGCACGGTGGTCCAGCACGACACCTTTTCCTGGGTGGGGCTGGAACAGACGTCATTGGAGCCCGGGCATCCCGTACCGCTGATCTCCTACCCCTCCCCCAGCCTCAGCCGGAAGCTGGCCATCGATGCACTGGAATCAAGCGGCCGGACCTGGCGGATCACGTGCACTACCCGGCAGATCAGTGGTGTCCTGGCGGCACTCCGGGCAGGCATCGGCGTGGCTGTGATGCCGACGTCGCTGGTTCCCGAAGACCTCAAGATCATCACCCGCCGGTTCGACCTGCCTCCAGTGGGCGATGTGGATTTCACCCTGATCCGGAACCCGCTGGCCAACGCCGAAGTGATCGATGCGCTGACCCAGACCATCGTCGGGCGGACGCTCAAGAAGTCGGTTTGACCGAATTTGCCGCAGGAATCAGGACTGGAAACGAACCATTGAAGTAAAAGCCCGCCTCGCCTATGCTGGAATATCCATGGGTCAAGCAGTGGCCGGTTCAACACTACGAGTGCGCCATGCAGCCCATGATGCGGCCGCACTCGGGATAGGCAGCCAATGACGACAGCCGAGAACACCCATTTACACACTGTATATACCCAGCGACATAGCACCGTACGGCCGCTGGTCACGCATCATTCCAGCCATAACGCCGGTATTTCGCGGGCGGCCGAGTACGTCGGCAAACCCACGTGCGACAAGTGCGGCACGGATGAATTCATTTATCTTGAGTCCTACATTCCACCGGTTTACCGACGTGACGGGGCGGTCAGGACACTGGGCGAAGTCGCCTACACCTGCACCCATTGCGAAGATTTCTCGGCCCACAATGTTCCTGCATCGTGGACTCCCCCAGGCTGGTATCTGGGCTAATTACCAACTGTCTCCAGGCTCGCCCCCGCGCAGCCACCTGATCACTACGCAACCATTCGACAGCGAAGGCCCGGCAACCGCCCCGAAGGCGGCCACCGGGCCTTTCGTGTTTTTGTTGGGCTTCCGGCCCGCCTAGATCAGCTCATCCGAGAGGTGGTTCGGGGTGCCGAAGCGGTGGGCCGTGATGCTGATGGCCTGCTCGTGCAGGAACGGCAGCAGCTCCACCCGTCCGGCCTCGGTGACCGCGTGGGCGTAGATCGCCAGGTCCGGCCGCCCGTCCGTGGCTTCGGCGAGTGCGGTGGCGTCGCCGCCGATCAGGCGGATCCGCGCACCGGACAGTTTGCTCGCCGCGGCGAGGCGTACCGCCGAAGCCAGCCAGCCGGCGTCGGACTCAACCGTGACGTTGACGTCCAGCCCGGTGAGCACGGCGCGCAGCTGGGCGGGAAGTTCGACGGCGGTGGACACGGTCAATACCGAACCGGCCAGGACGCCGGCCGCCACAGTCCGCACCAGGTGCGCCAGCACGCCCCCTTCGGAGAGCCGCACGGTGACCGGCAGCGCACGGTAGCGGAAGATGTTCCGCTCGGCGCTCAGGCCGGAGACGTCCTTGGCGGTGCCGAACTCGTCGGCCCACGCCTGGGCGTCAGACCCCAGCGAGCGCTGCAGCGACTCAAGCTCGGCCGGGTCCAGGGCGCCTGCGGCGGCGTTCAGGATGCGGCGGACGCCTGCGTTGGTGACGCTTGCCGCGGCTGAGGCTTCGGCACTGACCCAGTACCCGAGGCCGGCGAGGTAGTTGGGTCCGCCGGCTTTGGTGCCGGCGCCGACGGCGGATTTCTTCCAGCCGCCGAACGGCTGGCGCTGTACGATGGCGCCGGTGATGCCGCGGTTCACGTAGAGGTTTCCGGCCTGGATGGAGCCCAGCCAGGTGCCGAGCTCGTCCGGGTCCAGGGCGTGCAGGCCGGCGGTGAGGCCGTACTCGACCTGGTTCTGGATCGCGATGGCCTCCTCCAGCGTGTCAGCGGTCATGACGCCCAGGACCGGTCCGAAGAATTCGGTGAGGTGGAAGTAGGACCCGCGGCGGACGCCGTAGCGCACGCCCGGGCTCCAGAGGCGGCCGGTTCCGTCAAGCTTGCGCGGTTCCACGGCCCAGGTTTCGCCGTCGCCGAGGGTGGTGAGGGCGTTGAGGAGCTTGCCGTTTGCGGGCTCGATGATCGGGCCCATCTGGCTGGTGGGGTCCTGCGGGTAGCCCACCTTCAGCGAGGTCACGGCGTCAACCAGCTGGTTGTGGAACCGTCTGGACTTAGCAACGGAGCCCACCAGGATCACCAGGGACGCGGCGGAGCACTTCTGGCCGGCGTGGCCGAACGCTGAGTACGCCACGTCCTTGGCGGCCAGGTCCAGGTCGGCGCTGGGGGTGACGATGATGGCGTTCTTGCCGCTGGTCTCGGCCAGCAGGGGCAGGTCCTTGCGGAAGGAACGGAAGAGTTCGGCGGTTTCGTAGCCGCCGGTCAGGATCACGCGGTCCACGGCGGGGTGGGAGATCAGCTGCTGGCCGAGTTCACGCTCGCCGAGCTGGACCATGGTCAGCACGTCCTTCGGGACGCCGGCTTCCCAGAGTGCCTCGATCATCACGGCACCGCTGCGGCGGGCCTGCTTGGCCGGTTTGATCACGACGGCGGAGCCGGCGGCGAGTGCCGCGAGGGTGGACCCTGCCGGGATGGCGACCGGGAAGTTCCACGGCGGGGTCACGACGGTGAGCTTCGCTGGGACGAACGTGGCGCCGTCGACCATTTCCAGCTTGCGGGCGGACTCGGCGTAGTAGTGGGCGAAGTCCACGGCTTCGCTCACCTCGGGATCGCCCTGGTCGATGGTTTTACCGGTCTCGCTGGCCATGACCTCCAGGAGGTCGGCGCGGCGGGCTTCGAGGACATCGCCGGCGCGGTGGAGGATCTCGGCGCGCTGGTCGCCGGTCAGGGCGCCCCAGGCTTTGCCCTTCTCTACAGCGGTGGCGATGACGGTGTTGAGGGTGTCCGCGTCCGTGATGGTGGCGGCTTCGACGGCGGCGTTGCCCAGCCTGGAGGACGGGACACGATCCAGGATGGCCCGGCCCCAGATGCGGTTGGCGGGCAAGGACGGGTCAGTATCCGGCGTATTCGCGAACGCGTCACGCGGCAGGGGCTGCGGCGGGAGGCTGCGGTTCTGCTGCCGGTTGGCCGGGGGGACCTCGCCGTCGAGCTTGTCCAGGGAGGCGAGGAAGCGCTGCTTCTCGCGCTCGAACAGCACTTCGTTTTCACTGAGTTCAAACACGGCGGACATAAAGTTGTCCTGGCTGGCCCCCTCTTCGAGGCGGCGGATCAGGTAGGCGATGGCGACGTCGAACTCGGCCGGGTGCACCACCGGGGTGTACAGCAGGAGCGAGCCGACGTCTTTCTTGACGGCTTCAGCCTGGCCCTGCGCCATGCCCAGCAGCATCTCGAATTCGATGCCGGACTCCACGCCGCGCTGCTTGGCGAGCAGCCAGGCGAAGGCGATGTCGAAGAGGTTGTGGCCGGCCACGCCGATCCGGACGTTGTTGATCCGGTCCGGGTGCAGCGAGTAGTTGATGACGCGCTTGTAGTTGGTATCCGAATCCTGCTTGGTGTGCCAGGTGGCCAGCGGCCAGTCGTGCAGCGAGGCCTCCACCTGTTCCATGGGCAGGTTGGCGCCCTTGACCACGCGGACCTTGATGGCGGCGCCGCCGTTGGTGCGGCGCTCTGCGGCCCAATCCTGGAGGCGGGTCATGGCGGCGAGTGCATCCGGGAGGTAGGCCTGCAGCACAATGCCGGCCTCGAGGTTCTTGAACTCGGGCTTGTCCAGGATCCTGGTGAAGACCGCGATGGTCATGTCCAGGTCCTTGTATTCCTCCATGTCCAGGTTGATGAACTTGGCCTTCTGTCCCGCGCCGGCGAAGGACGCGGCTTTGGTGAACAGCGGCGTGAGCTTCTCGACGACGTGCTCCACGGCCTCGTCGAACGCCCACGCGGAGTGCGGGGCCACGGTGGAGGACACCTTGATGGAGACGTAGTCCACGTCCGGGCGGGCCAGGAGCGTGTGGGTGCCCGCGAGCCGGCGGGAAGCCTCATGCTCGCCCAGGACGGCCTCGCCCAGGAGGTTCACGTTGAGCTTGATGCCGTCCTTGCGGATCTTGGCGATGGCCGGGCCCAGCTTGGCGTCGGTGGCGTCAACAATCAGGTGGCCCACCATTTCGCGGAGCACACGGCGGGCGATCGGGATGACCACCTGCGGAACGACCGGCGCCACGGTTCCGCCGAGGCGGACGGCGCTGCGCATGTACCACGGCAGGAACGCCGGGACCTTGGTCGCCAGGGCGGCGAGGTTTCGGGCGGCGACGTGGAGGTCTTCGGGGCGGACCACGCCGTCCACGAAGCCCACCGTGAAGTCCAGGCCGTTCGGGTCCTTCAGCACACCGGCCAGCTGCTCAGCCGAGGCATCAACAGGAACTTTCGAAGCCTCGGTCAGCCAGCGGCGCACCAGCGTGATGGTGTCCGCCGCGAGGGCACGGGCCTGCGGGACGTCTGTCTGTCCGGTGGCTTCCGTTGCAGTGTGAGTCATGGTTTGCTCGTTCTTTCCTTGGTCTGGAAGGGGTCTTATTCATCAGTATGAACTTGCAATCACATAAGATAAAGCGATGTTTTCTAAGCAATACAGGTTAGGAAACCCAATGCTTCGATTTGCCGTCCAAACGGTCAGGAAATCCCCGATTTTTGGGCAACGCTCTCTCACTTAAAGCGGGTTTTTGGGCGACCCTCCCTCACTTCCTGCAGGTTTTGGGGCAACGCTCTCGCACTCAATGAAAAACGGACGAACCCTCCCCACAGGATGTGAGAGAGGGTTCGTCGTTCGCGCCCCGAAAGTGAGCGAGCGTTTGGTGAAAACGTGCAGGGAGTGAGTGAGCGTCCGGGGGTGGGTGGGCCGGAACGGGTGGGCGGGTGGACGCCCGGGAACCCGGGGGTCAGCCGATGGGGCGGTGCATCTCCACAATCTCCTCGTGGCGTGGGCTGTCCGGGTTCATCAGGGAGTGCTTGCGGCCGTAGAAGAAGTAAATGGCCAGGCCGATAACCAGCCAGACACCGAACCGCGCCCAGGTCTCCCAGTGCAGCTGGAACATGAGGAAGGCGGACGCCAGCACACCGAAGGCCGGAATAACGGGCATCAGCGGCAGGCGGAACGTGCGCGGGGCGTCCGGCTTCTTGTAGCGGAACACGATCACGGCGAAGCAGACGACGACGAACGCGGCCAGGATGCCAATGTTCGTGAGGTCCGCGACGGCCTTGATGGGGAACACGCCGGCCAGCAGGGCGGAGGCGACGCCGGCAATCCAGGTAACGCGCTGCGGGGTTCCGTGCCGGTCCGTCTTGGCGAACCAGCCTGGCAGCAGGCCATCGCGGCTCATGGAGAACCAGACACGCGTGACGCCCAGGAGGAAGGTCAGCATCACCGTGAGGATGGACAGGACGGCGAAGACCGAAATGATGGTGGCGATGACGGGCAGACCCACGCCGGTGAAGGCGGAAGCGAAGCCGGCCGTGGGGTCGATGTCCTTGTAGTTCTGCATGCCGGTCAGGACTAGGGTGGCAGCGACGTAGAGCAGCATGGCGATGATCAGCGAAAGGATGATGGCCTTCGGCATGTGCTTCTTGCCGTCCGTGGCTTCTTCCGCCGCGGTACTCATGGCGTCGTACCCGAACACCGCGAAGAAGACGGTCGCGGCACCGGCCAGGACGGGCCCAAAGCCGCTGGGCATAAACGGGTTGTAGTTGTTGGTGTCGATATAGAAAACGCCGAGGCCGATAATGAACAGGATCAGGATGACCTTGATGGCCACGGCTACGAGTTCAAAACGGCCGAATGCCTTGGTGCCGCGGGACAGGATCCAGGTCACCAGGAGGCAGACGACGATGGCGGGAATGTTGACTATGCCGCCCTTACCCTCATCCGGCGTGGACGTCATCCAGACAGGCATGTTAACGCCGATTCCCGACAGGAAGGCGTCGAAGTACCCCGAAATGCCAATGGCCACCACGGCCACAATGGCAATGTATTCGAGCAGCAGGTCCCAGCCGATGAACCATCCAATCACCTCACCCAGAGCAACGTAGCCGTAGGTGTAGGCGGACCCTGCGCGCGGAATCATGCCTGCAAACTCGGCGTAGGACAGGGCAGCCGCGGCGGATGCGAGACCAGCAACAAGGAACGAGATCAGCACAGCGGGCCCCACTCCGGGAGTATCTTCGCTTCCGGCCGCGACCAACCCGGCGAGGGAGAAAATTCCAACGCCGATGATGCCGCCGACACCAATGGCGGTGAGCTGCCAGAGCCCGAGGGACTTGAACAGCCCGCTGTGCTTGTTTTCTTCTTCGATATCGTCGATGGGCTTGCGCCGCATAATCGACTGGGACATATCTCTTGTGCTCATCAGGAACTCCTGCGTGGGGTGCGGCCCCAACACGGCGCCCCGGCGAGGGGCTGTGACGGGGGTAACTCAGGTACACCAGTATGCAAGCGCAGTTGCGTTAGATAAAGTGACTACTTCTAACCTATATTCATTAGATTCATCAAGGAATGTGGCCATGCTCGATGTCCGGCGCCTGCGGCTTCTCCGCGAACTGAAGATCCGGGGCACCCTGGCGGAGGTGGCGGAGGCACTGCAGTACAGCCCGTCGTCGGTCTCCCAGCAGCTTGCCCTGCTGGAAAAGGAAGTGGGCGTGGAGCTGCTCCGGAAGACGGGGCGGCGCGTGCAGCTGACGCCCCAGGCCGAAGTCCTGGTGGCCCACACCGCCCAGCTGCTCGAAACCATGGAGCAGGCTGAAGCAGACCTCGCGGCGTCGCTGACGACTGTCACGGGAACCGTCCGGATTGCGGTGTTCCAGTCCGCGGCCTTGGCGCTGATGCCGGACACGCTCACGCGGATGACGGCGGAGTACCCGGAGGTCCGGATCGAAATGATCCAGCGCGAACCCGAAACGGCACTTCATGAGACGTGGGCGCGCGATTTTGACCTGGTCATCGCCGAACAGTATCCGGGCCACGCCGCCCCGCGGTACCCGGAGCTGGACCACATCAAGCTGACCACTGACGTGATCCGGCTGGCCGTTCCGCCGGCCGCTCCCGGCCGGCCGCCCATCACGTCGCTGGAAGATACTGCCGCGCTGCCCTGGGTGATGGAGCCCCGCGGCGCGGCATCCCGGCACTGGGCGGAGCAGGCCTGCCGGAGTGCCGGGTTCGAGCCCGATGTGCGCTTCGAAACAGCCGATCTCCAGGCGCAGATCAGGCTGATCGAGTCCGGAAATGCCGTGGCGCTGATGCCGGACCTCGTCTGGACCGGCCGCGGCACCACCGCCCAGCTGCTGGACCTGCCCGGCAACCCGCACCGCACCGTGTTCACATCGGTGCGCCGCTCCAGCGCGCAGCGGCCGGCCATCCTCGCCGCCCGCGAGACGCTGGCCGCCACCGCCACCTCAGTAGCAAGGACGGACGACGGCGGCGCATCGAGTTAGGTGCCGGATCGCCCGGTCACGTGCGGGTAGGCGGGGAAACAGCTTCCGCCGGCATGTTCAGTGCGTCACAGCGCGATCCGGGTGCCGACGCTAGACTGGGCGGGTTATGAATCGCACAATGTTCAAGTCCAAAATCCACCGGGCCACCGTCACGCATGCCGACCTGCACTACGTAGGATCGGTCACCGTTGACCTGGACCTGCTGGATGCTGCCGATATCCTTCCCGGCGAGCTCGTGGCCATCGTGGACGTGACCAACGGTGCGCGCCTGGAGACCTACACCATCGCCGGCGAGCGCGGCTCCGGTGTCATTGGCATCAACGGGGCAGCAGCCCACCTGATGCACGAGAACGACATCGTCATCCTCATCACCTATGCCCAGATGACCACGGAAGAGGCCCATGCCTACACCCCGAAGGTCATCCATGTGGATGAGGACAACAAGATTGTCCAGATCGGAAACGACCCCGCCGAGTGCCACACGCCCGGCCTGATGCGTCCGCCGTTCGCCCTGAACAACGCCGCCCTGTAGCCGGAGCGTGAGTCCGGGCAGACACCGCCGCCGCAGCCTCGGAGGCTTTTCTTGGTAGGCGTGCTGCAGGGCTTCTTTGTTGTCTGGTTCATCATCATGGTGGGCTGGTTCGTCGGCCGCCAACGGATCCTGGGCGACAACGCCCGCCAGGTCCTCAGTGGCCTGACCTTCTTTGTGGCCAGCCCTGCACTCCTCTTCGAGACGCTCAGCAAAGCGCAGCTGCGGGAAGTCTTCGCGGAACCGCTGCTGGTCACGGCTGTGTCCGCCGTCTGCACCGCCCTTATCTTCTTCAGCATCGTCAAGTTCGTCCTTAAGCGCGCGTTGCCGGAAGCACTGATGTCCTCGATGGCCGCTTCCCTGGCCAACTCCGCGAACCTCGGTATTCCCATCGCGGTATATGTTCTGGGCGACGCCAGCTACGTGGCACCGCTGCTGATCTTCCAACTGGCGTTCTTCACACCGATTTTCCTGATGATCCTGGACGCCAGCACCAGCTCACACCGCACCACGCCCTGGGGATTCATTCTGATGATCCTGCGGAACCCGATGATTGTTGGCTCGGGCCTTGGCCTGCTGGTGGCGGGGACCGGTTGGAAGGTTCCGCCGCTGCTCCTGGAACCGATCCACCTCATTGGCGGCGCTGCGATTCCGGCCATGCTGATCGCCTTCGGCATGAGCCTGAACGGCAGCCGGCCATTGCAGGCCGCCGCCGGCAGACGCGTGGACACTCTCCTGGCCAGTGCCTTCAAACTGGTGGTCCAGCCGGCCATCGCCTACGTTTTTGCCCGCTTTGCCGTAGGGCTCGACGGCCCGGCCCTGTTCGCGGCCGTCGTGGTGGCGTCCCTCCCCACCGCGCAGAACGTTTTTGTTGCCGCCAGCCGCTACCAGACCGGCCTCACCGTGGCCAAGGACACCGTCCTGATCACCACGGTGGTGGCGGTACCTGCCATGATCGGCGTCGCGCTGCTGCTGAACTGATTGGCTGCTGAACTGACCAGCGGTTTGTGCTCCCGCTAGGTTCCCTCGTCACGCCAGGCACGCTTTTAGCGCCCGACGGCGGCGCCCACCGCGCAGTTCCGCGGCAGGCCGCCGTCGTGCTTCCCAAAAAGGCGCTGTGCGTGATAAACCGGCGGAAAAAACCAGCGCGCACGAGCAGTTGGGGCCCTCCCGACAGGGCCTCAAGTGTACGTTCGCGCCGGGTTATGTCCTTTTGGCCTCTGGCTTGTGCCGGTCCAGGATCCGGGCGCAGCGGATGAACCCCAGGTGCGAGTACGCCTGCGGGTGGTTCCCCAGGTGCGTCTCCGTACTGGGATCGTATTCTTCGGGCAGCAGGCCGGTGGGGCCGAAGAGGTTCACCAGCTGGTCGAACAGGTCCCAGGCCTCCTCGATCCTGCCCACCGCAACGTACGCCTCAATCAGCCAGGTAGTACAGATGTGGAAGCCGCCCTCCAAACCCGGCAGGCCGTCGTCGTACCTGTACCGGAACACGGTGGGGCCCACCCGCAGTTCCCTTTCCACGGCGGTGACGGTGTCCAGGAACCGCTGGTCAGTGATATCCAGCAGGCCGGAGAGCCCGATGTGGAGGACGGCTGCATCCAGGTCGGGGCTGTCGTAGGCCACGGTGTAGGACGCGGCCGAGTCATCCCAGCCTTCGCGCAGGACTTCCTCCCGGATGGTTTGCGCCGTGGGTTCCCACGACGGATCCGGCGTCCTGCCGTGCCGGTCGGCGGTCCGCAGTGCGCGGTCCAGCGTCACCCAGCACATCACCTTGGTGTAGACGTGGTGCCGCGGCGGCCGCCGGGCTTCCCAAATGCCGTGGTCAGGCTCGTGCCACCGGGCCAGGACGGCGGCCGCCATCTGCACCAACAGGTCCCAGTGGCCGTCCTCGAGGCCACCATTCCGTGAGCTGACGCCGTGGATCAGTTCAGCCACCGGCCCGAAGACATCGAGCTGGACCTGGTGGTCTGCGGCGTTGCCGATCCGGACCGGCCGGGACCCCGCATACCCGGGCAGGCTGTCGATGACGGCCTCCGTGGACAGCGGCGCCCCCGTCACCGAGTACAGCGGATGCAGCCATTCCGGGCCCGGTGCATGTTCGAGGATCCGGCCCAGCCAACTGAGGAACCCGGCCGCCTCCGCCGTGGAGCCCAGGTCCACCAGCGCGTTCACCGTCATGGAGCCGTCCCGCAGCCAGCAGTAGCGGTAATCCCAGTTCCGTGTGCCGCCGATTCCTTCTGGCAGCGACGTGGTGGGCGCGGCCAGCACGGCACCCGTGGGCTCGTGCACGAGGGCGCGGAGGACCAGCGCTGAGCGGCGGACCAGCGATGGCTTCACCGAGGGCAGTTCCAGTTCCTGCACCCAGCGGCGGGAGTGGAGCGCCACGCCCGCCCGCCGGTCCGTCTCCCCGCGGGGGTCCGCCAACGCAGGCTCGGTGTCGCCGCAGCGCAGGTTGAGGACCACCGGCCCGTCCTGGAGGTTGACCGAAGCGGTGGCGGTGGCATGGAGGCCGTCCGAGGTGATGGTGAAACTGACGCCCGGGGCAAAAAGGAAAATGGGATCGGAGGTTCCCACCACATGGAGTTCATCGCCGCGGGCCTCCATGCTGAACGGCGCGTTGGCGTAATCCGGCCGGGGCGCGAAGACGATCTTGGCGCCGCCGGTTCCGGAGAGCACCCGGACCAGGCTGGTGATCCCTTCCGGTGCCGGCTCCAGGTAGTCCGTGACGGTTACGTCCGCCCAGCGCGTCTCCACGATCATGGTGCTGTCCACGTAGCGCTGGCCCAGAACCTGCGAGGCCTTGAGCGGCTCTACGGAGAAGTGCCCGGCGGCGTCCCCGCCCAGGATGTGGGCGAACAGCGACCCTGAATCCGGGAGCGGGTGGCTCATCCAGCAGACCTTGGCATCCGGAGTGACCAAAGCGGTGGATGATCCGTTGCCGATCATCGTGTGGCGCTCGAGCCCCACTGCGTCCTCGCCGAAAAGCCAAGCCCGCCGCAGCTCGAACAGGAGGGCCAGGACGCGGGCGAAGGATTCCGGGTCCCGCAGCCGGTGGGACGCGCGGGTCTCCCCCGGCCCCACTCGTAACCCCAGGTCCGGGCCGCGGAGCGTGGCGATGGCCATTTCGTCGCTGTGGGCGTCCCCTGCGTACAGCGCAGCACTCGCGCCCAGCCGGGACCGGAGGTTTTCCAGGGCGTCCGCCTTGGCCGGTTCCATCACCGAGAGGTCCAGGACCGAACCGTCCACGATGAAGAACAGCCCATGGGCCCTGGCGATCTCCCGCGCCGTTTCCGTCACGACCTGCACCACCGTCGGGGAGGCCGGCCGGGTGTGCACCGACACGGCCACCGGCTTCCGCTCGATCCAGATTCCCTCCTGGAAACCCACGGCCTCAGTCAGCGCGGTGCCTACCTTGTGGAGCGTGGCTTCGGTGGCGAGGTCCTGGACGTGGGCGAAGGCCATGTCCGACTCCGCGCCATGCGAGCCGATGAGGTGCACCTCCGCGGGCAGCCGTGACACAGCGGCGAGGTCACGCAGCGAGCGCCCCGAGATGACGGCGGCATGGGTGTTGGGTAGGGCGGCCAGGGCGCGGAGCGCGATCGCGGCGCTCCCCAGGGGAAGGGTCTCGGTGGAGATTCCCTCCGCGTCGCACAGTGTTCCGCCGTAGTTGCAGGCCACCAGCAGCCCGGGGACACGGGCGAGGACCTTCAGTTCGGCCAGGAGGGTGGGGGTGAAACCTTCGTCCGCCAGGTCCGACTGGATGAACGTCCGGAGCAGGCCCAGCGGCAGCGATCTGGTCAGCAGGGCGGAATCCGCCACGCTCTGGTTCAACGGCGTAGCCATGCGTGCACTCCTTCAGCAGAGCCTGGCCCGGAAAGGCCGGAGGGGCCGTATCCCATGTTTCCGCCGGGTGGTTTCGCCTGAATGTCCCGGCTATTGCCACCGTGTAAAGTCCGACGGCGGGACCCACCCTCCGCCGCCGGCCTCGCGTCACGTCGTGTCACGCAGCCTCCCGTCGCGTCGTGTCACGCAGGGCAGGCCTTAACGCCCGACGACGGTCAGCGTCGCCAGGGTGAAGCCGCCAGGGGCCACCGTGACGCGTCCGGACGTGGCGCCGGCGCTGCCGTTGGAGCCCTTGACCGGCTGGCCGGCGGAGTCGTACTGGCGCTGGACCAGCACAAACCCTTCCGGCACGCCCACCTGCCGCACGGTAGCGGATTTGGCCGCGCTGACGTACAGCGTGGAGTCGCCGCCCGAACCGGAGACGGACACCGTGGAGATCAGCGGCTGGACCAGGAGTGCGTCCAGTGCCGCCTGGCCGTCGGTGCTGGCGGTGACCGAGGTCAGGCCGGCAGCGAGGGCGCGCCGCAAGGTGAACGGGATGAGGATGCCGGGGGCATCGGTGATGCCCTGCGCCCCTGCCCTGCCGTTGGCCGTGGTGCCGAGCAGGCCCTTGGCCGAGGTCCAAGTGGTCGTGCCCGAGGGCGCAATCACCTGATTCACGATGGGGAAGATGTTGCTGGGCTGGTCCGCTGCCGGCAGCGGGATGGAAAGGCTGCCACCCGCGCTGAGGTCCACGTAGGCGCCGCCGGAGATGTTGGCTTCGCCCGTCCAAGACGACGGCGGCCGCACCACGGTTCCGCTGCCTGTGATGGTGCCGGCCTCGGCTTCCACCACGCTGAGTCCGTTGGTCCCCTCGGTCACGCTGATTCCTAAGGCCTTGGCCCGGAGTTCCGGGTCGGCGTCGAGGGCCAGCATGGTGAGCAGGGCATGGATGGTGGATTCGGCGCCGGAGTTGGGGTTGATCCGGCCGTCCGTTTCGATCCCGTCGATGGCCGTGCCGGTTGCCGGGTTGTAGGCGGGGGCGCCGTTGGGGCTGGCGCCGAAGAACCAGCCCGCGGCGATGGCTGCCACGTCCAGGAGTCCAGGCGCTTTAGCGGCTTCCGCCGTCGCCACCAGGCTTTGGACGCGGGAGTCCACGCCGTACGCGATCTGGGCCTCGCCGGGAGCGGGGCTCCAGGCGTTGTCCGGACCGCCCGCTGCGAGCAGCTGCGGCGTGAACTGCGCGGTGTCCTTCACGGCTGCCGTCAGCAGGTCAGGCCGGTCCAGGACAGTGGATGCGGTGGCAACAGCGGCCGGAGCCATGCCGCCCCACGCGTGCCAGAGGCTCTGGGACTTGTTCCACGGCATGATCGCGCCGAACGGCCATTGCGTGGCCGAGCCGGAAGACATAGCGGCCACACCCTCGCTCAGCCGGGACAGCGCCGTGGTGGCCACGGCATCGGACGGAACGGTCTCCACGTACGCGGCCAAGCCCAGCACGGCCTCGGCGGAGGCATCCGCGCCGCCAGCAATGAGCCAGGCCGGGACCTGGACGCCGTCGGCGGTGTCGAACGTTCCGTACTTGGCGAGAGACTGGCGGTTCAGGGCACCCAGGGACAGGTGCAGCCGGTCCTGCAGGAACGCGGCGAACTCCGGATCGGACCCCGCAAACCCTGCGAAGCCTTCGCCCAGGGCCCACACCGTGCGGGCCAGCCAGTAGGACTCCGCGGAGTCGGACGGATCCGGCAGTTCCACGGGAATGGCGCTGGGGTTCAGGCTGCCGTCCGCCTGCTGCCAGAGGATGACGTTGCCGGCGTTCGGGCCATCCACCGTTTGCAGGTACGTAAGCGTACGGAGGTTCTGGAAGGCGTGCTCCCTGCTCGCCAGGTCCCCGGTCTGCTTCCAGTGCCGCAGGTAGACCACGGCGGTGCGGGCGATATCGTCCGCGTTGTAGGCACCCTGGGTCCAGTCGCCGGTGGCCGGGTCCAGGTCCCCGCCGCCCACGCGGTCATAACTGCCGTCGTCGTTCTTATCGGCGTAGGTCCACGGCGCTTCGGCCTCGGGGTCCTGCTCGAGCTGGTAGGTGGCGTGCCCGGCCACCGGAGCCAGCGGCACCGTGTCCACCAGGAAGTCGAGGTGGTCCAGGTTGGTCAGACTCCCGCCGTCGGCCAATGCGGGTTCCAGGACGGGTGCCGCCGTTGCAGTATGCGCACTGGCGGACGACGGCGGCGCGGCAGGGGCCGCCGTGACGGCACCTGCCTGCAGCGAAACAGCCAGCATGGAAACGGCCACCGCCGTCACCACCGGCCGTGTGGCCTTCGGTGAAGGCAGCACCGTCAGATCCGGTCCAGTTTGGCGACACCGATCTTGGAGTCGGCCATCCCGTAGAACACAAACAGCTGGTCGCCGATTTTTTCGATCGCGGTGGGGAACACCACGTTCGGCACGATCCCGGAGATCTCGTCCTCGGTTTCCGGCGCCAACAGCGGCTTGTCGCTGCGGGCGATCACCGTGGAGGGATCGTCCGCGGACAGGATCATGGCCGCGGCGGTGTAGTTAACGTTCTGCTGCTGCTCGAAGGCGGAGGCGGCCATCTTTCCGGCCACGCCGTGGTGGATCAGGAGCCAGCCTTCGTCCACGCGGATGGGGGGCGGGCCGCCGCCGATCTTCAGTTCCTCAAAGGGGAACTCGCTGAGGGCCACCAGCCGGTGCTTGCCCATGTGCACCAGGTTGCGCAGGTCGCGTTCGACGTCGGCCACGGCCACGTAGGAGATCCAGATGCCGGGGCGGTTGTCCGTGACGCCGGCGGGCAGGTGCTCGCCTTCGCCGGGACGGATCCAGCCCAGGTCCCACATGGGGCGGTGCAGCATGGCGTAGGAGGGCACGCCGTCGGGGTCGTTCACCGGCTCCGGGAAAAACACTGCATCCTTGTTGGGAAACAGGTTCAGGTCCATGGAGAGATCGGCCTGGTACTCGAAGAAGCACGGGCCAAGGCGGTCCCAGTTCCGGAGGTCCTCGGAGTGGGCGAAGGCGAGGCGGGGGCCCAGCGGGCCGTAGGCCACGTAGGTCATGAGGTGCTTGCCAAGGGCGGGCACCCAGGTGGTGCGCGGATCCTCGGTGCCGGCATTGTTCATGCCGCGTTCCCAGCCCTCGTCCGGGGCCAGGACCACGCCCTCGCGTTCCACGCCGCTGGGCACGCCGTCGTCGTTGATGACCACCTTGGCGAGCCCCACACGGGACACGTTGCCCGTGGCCACAAGCCGCGGCAGCAGGTACAGCTCGCCGTCCGGGCCGCGGCCGCTGGCGGGGTTGAGGACGCCTTCGGCTTCGAAGTAGTTGCCGGGCTCGGGGGTCATGATGACGCCGGCGCGGGTGAGGGTGAAGGGGACAGTGGGGAGTGCTGAAGTGTGGGGGGAAGTCATGGATTAGCCCTTTACGCTGGAACCGATATTGGTGGAAATGAACTGGCGCTGGAAGAAAATGAAGAGTGCGACGGCGGGGGCCGCCAGCACGCAGGCACCGGCAAGGATGGCACCGAACGGGTTGCCGGCCTGGCCGGCGATGTTGGAGATGAAGTTGGCCAGTGACACGGCCAACGGCTGCAGGGACTGCTCCTTCGTGACCAGGAACGGCCACAGGAACTCGTTCCACGGGCCGATAAAGGTCAGCAGCACGGCGGTGACGATGGCAGGACGGACCAGCGGGATGGCGATCTGCCACAGGATCCGCAGCTCCGAGGCGCCGTCGATCCGGGCGGCCTCAAACAGGGTTGAGGGCAGCTGGAGGAAGTACTGGCGGAACACAAACACCGCCGTGGAGTTGATGGCGAACGGCATGATCATGCCCAGGTAGCTGTCCGCGAGGCCGTAATCGCGCACGATCATGACGTAGAGCGGGATGAGCAGCAGCTGGAACGGGATCATCTGCACCAGCAGCATCATCCCGAACACCACGCCGCGGCCACGGAACTTCATCTGCGCCAGGGCATAGCCCACCAGCAGCCCGAAAATCACCGTGAAGAGGATGACGCCGCCGGTGAAGATGCCGGAGTTGAGCAGGCCGCGGAACAGGTTGATGGACTCGTTGATCTGCACATAGTTCGCGCCGGTGATGTTGGCCGGGTTGGGAAACGCGCCGAAAATCGACGTGTCCGGGGCAGTCTGCAGTGAACCGATGAGCATGTAATAGAACGGGAAGAGGAAAACGAAGGCGCCCACGCATAGCAGGATGAAGCTGCCCACGCCCAGGTTGCGGCGTTTTTCGACGCCCAAGTCGGGACGAAGGACAGGTTCCGCTGGTTCCGGACGCCGGCTGGCGTCGTCGTCGTTCTTGGCGTTTTGTGCGTTGGTGACGGACATGTCAGTCCTCCTTCCCGCCCACGAGGCGTTTCTGGATCAGGGCGATCAGCAGGACGCCGATCACCAGCACCACACCCAGTGCGGCCGCGACGTCGGGGTTCCCCTGCAGGAGGCCCCGCTGGTACATGATGAACACCGGGGAGGCCGAGGCCCCGTCCGGACCGCCGCCGCCGGTCAGCAGGTACGGCTCGGTGAAGAGGTTTGCGCCGGTAATGGTGGCCAGCAGCGTGACCAGGACGCTGGCGGGCCGGACGCCTGGCACGGTGATGTTCCAGAACTGGACCCACTTGTTGCCGCCGTCCACGGCCGCTGATTCGTACAGCTCATCGGGGATGTTCTGCAGCGCCGCGAGGTAGAGCAGGATGAAGAATCCCAGCTGTTTCCACGTCACGTACAGGGCCACGGTAGGCATGGCCAGCCACGAATTCACCAGCCAGGACGGGGTTGGGGCCAGGGGCCCCAACAGCGTGTTCAGCAGCCCGTTTTGTTGGAAGAGGAACAGCCAGACCCCGACGACGGCGACGCTCGCGGTCACATACGGCACGTAGTAGCTGAGGCGGAAGAACGTCTTGAACCGGGTGATGCGGTTCAAGGCGTTGGCCAGCAGCAGCGACAGGCCCACCGTGAGCGGGACGTTGATGATGAGGAAAACGCCGATGTTCAGGAACGAGCGCTGAACGGCGGGGTCTGACAGGACGGCGATGTAGTTGTCGAACCCTACAAACGGCCGGTCCACCTTGACCCGTGGTGCCGTGAAGAAGAAATCGTGGAAGGAAATGTAGACGGCGTAGCCGAGGGGGAACGCCAGGACGGCCAGCACGTAGATGACGTACGGGGCGCTGAACAGCAGGCCCAGCGGCTGGGGGCCCAGGAAGTTCTTACGCTTCCTGGGCACCAGCCGCCGGTCCACCGGTCCACCAGCCGGTTTCCCCGTGACGGGGTTCCCACTAGAAGAGCGGAGTGACATTGGGGGGTCACCGCTACTTCTGGGCTACCAGTTGGTTGATCTTGTCGGCCGCGTCCTTGAACGAGGTGTCGATGCTTTCGTTCCCGAAGATCACGGCCTTGGCGTAGGCGGTGCGGAAGGTCTGCCAGACCTCAACCGAGTTGGTGACGTTGGGGACCTCCACAGTCCGCGCGGCCTGCTCGGCGAACTGGGTGTAGGCCGGGTTCTTGGCGAAGTAGTCCGAATAGACCGTTTGGAGGTCCTTGCGCATGGGCATCTGGCCGGTGTCGGTCAGCAGCTTGCCGTCCTGCTCCTCGCTGGTGGCGAACTTCATGACCTCCCACGCCGTGCCCTGGTTCTCGCACGCGGAGTACATGGCCACGTTCTTGGCATCGGAGAACGTTGAGGCATCAGCCTTGGCCGCTGCGGCCGGGACCGGGACCGCACCCCAGTTCACCTTGTCCTTGTAGGCGGAAATGGCCCACGGACCGGCCATGGACATTGCCGCCTTGCCTTCGGCGAATGAATCGCCCTGGTAGACCTCCTTGGAGGCCAGTTTCTCCTTATAGAAGGTCTCGAACATGGTGGCTACCTGCTTGCCCTCCTCGCTGTCGAACGTGGCCTTGCCGTCCTTCACCAGCGGGGTGCCGTCGGAGTTGGCGGCGTAGAAGGAGTAGAAATCGAACCAGGCCTGGAAGAAGTCACTGGCCGGTGATGGCCACATGGCGTTGGTGGCAGCACCTGAGGACACCAGGGTCCGGGCGGTGTCCAGCAGTTCCTGGTGCGTCCCCAGCTTCGGGTTCTCCGGATCCAGCCCGGCCTTGGCAAACATGTCCTTGTTGTAGAAGAGGACAACGGGATTGGACTTCCACGGCAGCTGGTACATCTTGCCGTCCGCGGACTTGTACTGGTCCGCCAGGTCACCGGTGCGGTCCTTGATGTACTGGAGCCCGTCCGGGAACTCATCCAGGGCCACCAAACCACCCTGCTTCTGGAACTGGGGAACTGCGACAGGCGCGGTGTTGAAGACCAGGCAGGGAGCGTTGCCGGCCGTGATGGCTGCACCGATGACTTCCTCGGAGCTCTTGCCGGCAGGGATCTCCTGCGCATCGATCTTCTCGTCCGGGTGGGCGGAGTTCCAGGATTCCACCATCGCCTTGCCCCACTTCACCTCGAACTCGTTGTTGGAGTACCAGATCTTGATGGGCCCCTTGGCGGACGTGGCCGAACCGCCATCGCCGCCCCCTCCGCTGCCGCCGCAGGCAGCCAGGCCTGCCCCCATTACGGTCAGGGCGGCCACTGACAATATTCGCGTGGCTTTGGTAAAGCGCTTCATTGCGACTCCTTGATACTGGTCCCGGTGGGGATCTGCTACGGGTTGGTGTGCTTTTTTGCTTGCTTTGGGGATTGCTGGGGGACTGGCTTGGTGGTTGTGGATGGGGCGGGGCCGGTGGAGGCGCGGACCAGCAGGGAAGGTGCCTGCAGGTCCGTATCCTCACCGGAGTGGGTGCCGTTGAGCTGGTCCAGGAGGGCCTGCGCGGCAACTCTGCCCCAGCGCATGGGGTCAGTGGCGATAGTGGTGAGGGGCGGGTTGAGGTACTTGGTGAACTCGGCGTTGTCGTAGCCGGTGACTGACAGGTCACCCGGGACGTTCAGGCCCTGAGACTGGGCGAAGGACTGGCCGGACGTCGCCATGAGGTCGTTCGCATAGACAATCGCGGTGGGGCGGTCCGGCCGGCGGAGCAGTTCCGCGGTGGCGGCCACTCCCCCGGGCGCCGTGAAGTCAGCCTCCGCGAACAGATCCGCTGCCAGGCCGGCAGCGGCCATGGCCGCTTCCCAGGCCCGGCGGCGGCTGCGGCCGTGGATGTATTCCTGGGCGCCGCCCACGTGGCCGATCCGGACGTGGCCCAGGGCCAGAAGATGTTCGACGGCGGCCGTGATGCCGTCCGTGTCATCCATGGACACCGCGGGGAAGGGTGAGTCCGAATCCGGCCTGTTGAGCGTCACGGCCGGCAGCTTGAGCTCGCGCAGCAGACCGATCCGGGAATCATGGTGCCGCACATCGGTCAGGATCACGCCGTCCACGCGGCCGCCGTCGGCCAGTTTGCGGTAGGCCCGCTCTTCGGCGCCGGGGGCGGTGGCAACGCTCAGGACCAGCGTGTAATCGTGCTCGGCGAGGGTGGTCTCGATGCCAGCAATGAACGCCGGGAAGAACGGGTCCGTGCCAAGGAGCTTTGGGTCGCGGGCCACCACAAGGCCCAGCGCGTAGGCCTTCGCGGAGGACAGGCCCTTGGCGCGGAGGCTCGGCTTCCAGCCAAGCTCTTTGGCGACCTGCAAGATCCGGCCCCGGGTGGCGTCGCTGACGCCGGGCTGGTTGTTCAGCGCATACGAGACAGCACCTTTGCTGACCCCGGCCGCATGGGCGACGTCGCTGATGGTTACTGCCATGATGTGGGACCCTTCAGGTTGTGGGTCCCGTGACTCACGCCACTGAACCGGTTCAGTAGGCTCTACTAAACCGGTTCAGTTGAGGGATGTCAAGGGCCCGCCGCCACATTGGTGCTTTCCGGCGGCCGCGTTGGTTCCGTCCTGGCCGGCTTCCGCCGTCACGCAGGGCACGCTTTTGGACCACGACGGCGGCGCCCGCCGCGTGATTCCGGGGGATCCCGCCGTCGGGCTTCCTAAAAGGGTGCTTGGCGTGACGCGGGCGCGCCCCCACGTGCCGGTGGCGCCGGACCTAGATCCGGGCCAGCCCGGCAACCCCCGCCAGCAGCTCCACGGAGCGGATCCTGGCCTCGGTGCCGGTGTTCTGGTGCGCCACGATGAGTTCGTCGGCGTCGGAGAGCTTGGCGAACTCCTCGAGGTAGTCGTTCACAACGTCCGGGGTGCCGATGGCCGAGTACGTCATCATCTGCGAGACGTGCTGGCCCTGCGGGGAGTCCAGGATCATGTCCGCTTCGTCGTCGGTGAACTCGCGCCCGCCGCCAAAGAACAGACCGACGCGGGCGCGCAGGGTGGCCCGGAAAGCCGCCTGCGCTTCGGCAGCGGAATCGGCGGCGATCACGTTGACGCCGGCGATCACGTGCGGGGCTTCGAGCTGCGCCGACGGCTTGAATTCGCTGCGGTAGAGCGCCACGGCATCCTGCAGGGAGTTGGGGGCGAAGTGCGAGGCGAAGGCGTACGGCAGGCCCAGCTGGGCAGCGAGGCGGGCGCCGAACAGCGACGATCCGAGGATGTACAGCGGGACGTTGGTGCCCTTGCCGGGGGTGGCCTCCACGCCCTGAATCCGCGTGGGACCGGTGAGGTAGCCCTGCAGCTCCAGGACGTCTTGGGGGAAAGTGTCCGCGGACATGGGGTCCCGGCGCAGCGCGCGCATGGTGTTCTGGTCGCTGCCGGGGGCGCGGCCCAGGCCAAGGTCGATCCGGCCCGGGTGCAGCGTTTCCAGGGTGCCGAACTGCTCGGCGATGGTCAGCGGCGAGTGGTTGGGCAGCATGACGCCGCCCGCGCCGAGCCTGATGGTCTTGGTGTGGGCGGCCACGTGGGCGATCAGCACGCTTGTGGCCGATGACGCGATGGCGGACATGTTGTGGTGCTCGGCGTACCAGACCCGCCGGTAGCCCAGCTCCTCCGCCCGCTGTGCCATGGCCACGCTGCCGGCGAAACTCTCCGCCGCCGTCTGGCCTTTGCCAATGGTTGCCAGATCAAGGATGGAGAGGGGAAGCGTCACGTCGGTGCCGGCCTTTCAATGCGTTGCGTAGGGTGGCCGGCCGGGTCGCGGCGGCACACTGTGGACAACGACGGCGGCGTCCGGGTTATTTCTGCGGCCTGCGGTGGGGTGGCCCACAGTCTCATTTGTGACCGCGGCGGTCGCCCGGTGAACTGCCGTTACTCCCGGTATCGCACCGTTTCGGCGGCCTTTGATCCCGCACCAGCGGTCCCGGATAGTTGCTGCCAAGAACACCGTTCCGTTCCGAAAATCAGCAACTTGCAAGGGGAAATCATGGCGAAAATCAAGACAAGACAGGCTGCCGGTGCAGCACTCGCAGCAGTCACGCTGCTGGCGCTGGCCGCCTGCTCGGACCCGGGCGCGACGGCGCCGACAGCACCGTCGTCGGGCTCTACGACGAGCGCAGCAGGCAAGACGTTCAATCTGGCCCCGGAGCAGAACCGCGTCAAGGTGACGGTAGATGAGAAAGCCGCCGCACTGGTCCCCGACGCCAACAAGGCGGACGGCAAACTGACCGTAGTCACCACCGGCGGCACAGCCCCGCTGAGCCTGTTCGCCACGGACAACAAGACGCTCATCGGCAGCGAAGTGGACATCGCCTACGCTGTCGGCGAGACGCTGGGGCTGACCGTGGAGGTCCTGCCCGTGGCCTGGGCCGACTAGCCGCTGGGCGTTGAATCCGGCAAGTACGAGGCCGTGCTCTCCAACGTCACCGTCACCGAGGCCCGCAAGGAGAAGTTCGACTTTGCGAGCTACCGCAACGACCTCCTGGGCTTCTACGCCAAGACCGATTCCACCATCGGCGACATCACGGAAGCCAAGGACGTCGCCGGCAAGCGCATCATCGTCGGCTCGGGCACCAACCAGGAAGCGATCCTGGTGCGCTGGGACGAAGAGAACAAGGCCAAGGGGCTCGCGCCGGTTGAGTTCGAGTATTACGACGACGACTCCGCCTCCACGCTGGCACTCCAGTCCGGCCGTGCGGACCTGACGTTCGGCCCGAACGCCGGGGCGGCCTACAAGGCCGCGAAGGACGGCAAGACCAAGGAAGTGGGCACGCTCAACGGCGGCTGGCCGCTGACCGCCGAAATCGCCTTCACCACACAGAAGGGAAACGGCCTGGCCGTTGCAGCCCAGGCTGCCCTGAACACTCTCATCAAGGAAGGCAGCTACGCCGAGATTCTGGACCGGCGGGGCCTGTCCTCGGAGGCCATCAAGACCTCCGAACTGAACCCGCCCGGCCTGCCGAAGAAGTAGGGCCGCCAACCACGGAGAATCCCCGCCTTGCTTCAGTGAGGCGGGGATTCTTCGTGTCCCGCCCCACAATGCCTGGCGCGTTCGCTGCGTCTGGCGCTACCAGAATTTGCGGCGCTCCGACGCGCCCCGTTGAATAGTGGAATGCCCCACTCCTACAAGCTCCGCCCCGGCCTCGATACTGACGGCCCGTGGATCGCCGACCTCCGCGCCGTCGTGATGCGTCCGGACCTTGAGCGGCTGGGCCGCTTTGACCCGGTCCGCGTCCGCGAGCGCTTCCTGAACGGGTTCCAGCCGGAGCACACCTTCGTCGTCGAGGTGGCTGGGCAGAATGCGGGCGTGATTGCTGTCCGCCCGGAGCCCGACGCGCAGTGGATCGAACACTTTTACCTGGCCCCGGAGCATCAGGGAAAGGGCCTCGGCGGCGCCGTGCTCCGGCAGGCCATGGACGCGCCCCAGGACCACCGTCCCTTCCGCCTGAACGTCCTCCAGGGAAGTGCCGCCCGGCGGCTGTATGAGCGACACGGCTTTGCGGTGGAATCGGAGGACGCTGTGGACGTATTTATGGTGGCACCGGCCTCTTAACAGATGCCGCGTTCCTGGAGTTCCGGGTCTAGGTGGTTGACGATGTGGTCCGCCTGATCTGGAAAATGCACTAACGGCGGCTTTGGCAATAGTCTGGCCAGATGGGGACAAATACCGTGAACTCCGGCGAACAGATCGACAGGCAGTCGCGCATTCTCGAGGCGGCGCTGGATCTGCTGTCCCGCCATGGGATTTCGGGTGTGAGCATGCGGGCCGTGGCCCGCGAAGCTGGCGTCGCGCTCGGCCTGGTGAACTACTACTACGACGACAAATTGAGCCTGATCCGGGCGGCCCTGCACCGGGTGGACGAGCACGACCTTAGGCTGGTCGCACCTGACCCCTCGTCGGCCCCGGACGAACAACTGCGCAAGGCCCTGCGGCGGGTGGCAGCCGCTGACCTGCTGACCACCCGCTACCTGTCCCTGCGCCTGCATCTTTGGGCCCTCGCCCAAGCGGACGAGGGCTATGCACAGATCAACGCCGAGGCCTTCGACCGGTATCTCGACGGCCTCGCTGCACTGGTTTCCAATGCCCAAACGGGTCTGTCATGGGAGACATGCAGGGAGCGGGCGGCTGACATTGTCGTCATCCAAAACGGCATGTGGCTGACGGCCCTTCTCGGCGTTGATGAGGCCTCCATCCAGCGAAGCATTGCCCGCACTGAGCAAATAGCCTTCGCGCCCCTGCAGGAGTAAGCCCCGCTACGTAGCATTGAACGACTGTTCAATAAAAGTATTGAACAGTCGTTCAATCTGCATTACTGTCCTTCGTATGACTTACGCCACACCCCTTCGGGACGTCCCCCAAACCAAAAAAACTGAAACAGCATCCACCCTGTTCATCAACGGTGCATGGGAGCCGGCCGTCTCCGGCGCTGTCCGCGAAATCCGCAACCCCGCCGACGGCGAGGTGGCGGCCACAGTGTCCGAAGCCGGCCGGGAAGACGCCGAGCGTGCCATCGTCGCAGCCCGTGCAGCCTTCGACTCCGGAATCTGGTCAAATGTCCCGGCACCCGAACGCGGCACCTTCCTGCTCAAGGTCGCCGCCGGACTGCGCGAACGCCGGGAAAAGTTCGCCCGCGCGGAGTCGCTGGACACCGGCAAGCGCATGGTCGAAAGCCGCATCGACATGGACGACATCGCCGCCTGCTTCGAATATTTCGGACGGCTGGCCGGGCAGCAGTCGGGCCGCATGGTCGACGCCGGGAACCCCGCCGTCGTCAGCAAGATCGTCTACGAACCCGTGGGCGTCTGCGGCCTGATCACGCCATGGAACTACCCCCTGCTCCAGGCAGCCTGGAAGATCGCACCCGCTCTGGCCGCCGGCTGCACCTTCGTTCTTAAGCCGTCCGAGCTGACGCCGTCCACCGCCATCCTGGCCATGCAGCTGCTGCAGGACCTCGGCCTGCCGGACGGCGTCGCCAACCTCGTGACCGGACCCGGCGCGGAGGCGGGGGCACCGCTCTCCGAACACCCCGCCGTCGACCTGGTCTCCTTCACCGGCGGACTGGAAACCGGCAAGCGCATCGCCGCGGCCGCCGCCGGCACCGTGAAAAAGGTGGCGCTGGAGCTCGGCGGTAAGAACCCCAACGTGGTGTTTGCCGACGCGGACTTCGACGCCGCCGTCGACAACGCCCTGAACGGGGCCTTCGTCCACTCCGGGCAGGTCTGCTCCGCCGGGGCGCGGCTGGTGGTGGAGGAATCAATCGCCGAGCGCTTCGTCGATGAGCTGGTCCGCCGTGCGCGGGAAATCCGTATCGGAGGGCCGTTTGATGACGACGCCGAAACCGGGCCGCTGATCTCCGGGGCTCACCGGGACAAGGTTGATGCCTACGTCCAGCGCGGCATACAGGAGGGCGCGCGGCTGCGGTGTGGCGGCGCGGCCCCTGAAGGGCAGCAGTACGACGCCGGTTTCTACTACCAGCCCACGGTCCTGGACAACGTGCAGCGCGGGATGTCCGTCGTCGTGGATGAAGCGTTCGGTCCGGTGGTGACCGTCGAGACCTTCCGCACCGAGGAGGAGGCCGTCGCCACGGCCAACGACACCATCTACGGGCTGGCAGGCGCGGTCTGGACCCAGGACGCCGGCAAGGCGCAGCGCGTGGCTTCCAGGCTGCGGCACGGGACGGTCTGGATCAACGACTACCACCCCTACCTGCCCCAGGCCGAGTGGGGAGGCTTCGGCCAGTCCGGCGTCGGCCGCGAACTCGGGCCGACAGGCCTGGCCGAGTACCAGGAAGCAAAGCACATCTACCAGAACACCAGCCCCCAGGTGACCGGCTGGTTCGCTGACCACGGGAAGGAGAACTAGATGCATACAGACAACGTCGAGAACCTCAGCGAGCGCGGGTTCGACTACATCGTCGTCGGCGGCGGATCCGCGGGGGCCGCAGTCGCCGCGCGGCTGAGCGAGGATCCGGACGTGTCCGTTGCCTTGGTGGAGGCCGGCCCGGATGACCGGAACCTTCCCGAGATCCTGCAGCTGGACCGCTGGATGGAACTGCTGGAATCCGGCTATGACTGGGACTACCCGGTGGAACCGCAGGAGAACGGCAACTCCTTTATGCGCCACGCCCGGGCAAAGGTCATGGGCGGCTGCTCCAGCCACAACTCCTGCATCGCCTTCTGGGCCCCGCGCGAAGATCTGGACGAGTGGGAATCCAAATACGGCGCCACCGGCTGGACCGCTGAAACCGCCTGGCCGCTCTACCAGCGGCTGGAGACCAACGAGGACGCCGGCCCGGACGCGCCGCACCACGGGGACTCAGGCCCCGTGCACCTGATGAACGTGCCCCCGGTGGATCCTGCCGGCGTCGCGCTTTTGGATGCCTGCGAGCAGACCGGCATTCCGCGTGCGAAGTTCAACACCGGGACCACTGTCATCAACGGCGCCAACTTTTTCCAGATCAACCGCAGGGCGGACGGCACCCGCTCCTCCAGCTCCGTCTCCTATATCCACCCCATCATGGAGCGCGAAAACTTCACCCTGCTGACGGGCCTGCGCGCCCGCCAGTTGGTGTTCGACGAGCACAAGCGCTGCACCGGAGTGGACGTGGTGGACTCCGCGTTCGGCCGGACCCATCGCCTCTCCGCGCGCCGGGAAGTCATCCTGTCCACCGGCGCCATCGACTCGCCCAAGCTGCTGCTGCTCTCCGGCATCGGCCCCACAGCACACCTCGTCGAACACGGCATCGAGGTCCTGGTTGACTCCCCCGGCGTGGGCGAGCACCTGCAGGACCACCCCGAAGGCGTGGTGCAGTTCGAGGCCAGGCAGCCGATGGTGCAGGCTTCGACGCAATGGTGGGAAATCGGCATCTTTACCCCCACCGAGGACGGCCTGGACCGCCCGGACCTGATGATGCACTACGGCTCCGTCCCGTTCGACATGAACACCCTGCGGCACGGCTATCCCACCACGGAAAACGGCTTCAGCCTCACCCCGAACGTCACGCACGCCCGCTCCCGAGGCACCGTCCGGCTGCGCAGCCGCGACTTCCGCGACAAGCCCAAGGTGGACCCGCGCTACTTCACGGACCCGGACGGCCACGACATGCGCGTCATGGTGGCCGGCATCCGCAAGGCCCGCGAAATCGCCGCGCAGCCCGCCATGGCGGAGTG
Source organism: Pseudarthrobacter raffinosi (assembly GCF_023913835.1). Taxonomy (NCBI): domain Bacteria; kingdom Bacillati; phylum Actinomycetota; class Actinomycetes; order Micrococcales; family Micrococcaceae; genus Pseudarthrobacter; species Pseudarthrobacter raffinosi. Next base: position 153,663 of record NZ_JAMXBG010000010.1, read on the forward strand.
GACCGGACGCGAGCTTTCACCCGGCATCGAGGCGCAGACGGACGAGGAACTGCGGGACTACATCCGCAAGACGCACAACACCGTGTACCACCCCGTCGGCACCGTCCGGATGGGCCCGGCCGACGACGACATGTCGCCCCTCGATCCGGAATTACGGGTCAAAGGCGTCACCGGCCTGCGCGTCGCGGATGCCTCCGTCATGCCGGAACACGTCACCGTCAACCCCAACATCACCGTCATGATGATCGGCGAACGCTGTGCGGACCTCATCCGCGACAGCCGGTCCGGCGAAACCATGACCTCAGGAGAAATGGAGCTCACCGCGTCCCTCGCCTAAGCGGCAAGGTCCCGGCGGCAGGGCATCGACCTTCCATGCGCCACGGCCGGCCGGTCATCACTATCGTGCTTTTCTGATTTAGGAGTCCACATGGCGGAACCCAGCAAGAGTATTGATTCAAGCGGCATGGACGAGTTTGGTTATACGCAGACCCTGGACCGGAGCATCGGCAAGTTTGCCAGCTTCGCGGCAGGTGTCAGCTACATCTCCATCCTCACTGGTGTTTTTCAACTGTTCTACTTTGGCTTTTCCATGGCTGGCCCGGCGTACGCGTGGTCCTGGCCCCTCGTCTTCGCAGGCCAGCTGACGGTGGCCCTGTGTTTCGCCGAGCTGGCGGGCCGGTACCCGGTGGCCGGATCGGTGTACAACTGGGCCAAGCGGCTCACCTCCGGGACCTGGTCCTGGCTGGCGGGCTGGCTGCTGCTCATCTCGTCCATCGTGGCGCTCGGCGCCGTGGCCCTGGCCCTGCAGCTCACCCTTCCGCAGCTCTGGTCCGGCTTCCAGATCATCGGTGACGGAACGGGCACCTACGACTTCGCCCTCAACGGCGTGCTGCTGGCGAGCATCATGATTTCCATCTCCACGCTCATTAACGCCTTCGGCGTGAAGCTGATGACCAGGATCAACAGCATCGGCGTCTTTGTTGAGCTGACCGCGGCCGTGCTGCTGATCCTGGCGCTGGGGTGGCACGTTGTGCGGGGGCCTGAGGTCTTCTTCGACACCGCCGGCTTCGGGGAAGGCCACGACCTCGGCTTCTTCGGTGTGTTCCTGATCGGCGCCATGGCCTCCGGCTACGTTATGTACGGCTTCGACACCGCCAGCTCCCTAGGTGAAGAAACGAAGGACCCCAAACGCACGGCACCCAAGGCCATCCTGCGTGCCATCACGGCATCCTTCGTGCTGGGCGGCCTGATCCTGCTCTTTAGCATCCTGGCGGCCCCGGACCTGGCCGACCCCAAGCTCGGGGCGGCCGACGGCGGCCTGCAGTATCTGGTGCTCTCCGTGCTTGGAGGCCCCTTCGGCAAGGCCTTCCTCGCCTGCATCGTAGTGGCCGTGGTGGTCTGCACCCTGGCCGTCCATGCTGCCGCCATCCGCATGATGTTCGCCATGGCCAGAGACAACAACCTTCCGTTCAGCCAGCAGCTCAGCAAAGTGGACACGGTCCGCAGGACCCCTACTGTCGCTGCCATCGTGGTCGGGATCATGGCCGTCATCCCGCTACTGGTCAACGTAATGCAGCCGGCCATCTTCACCATCCTCTCCAGCATCAGCATCGTCCTGATTTACCTGTCCTACCTGCTGGTCACCTTTCCGATGCTGCGCAACCGGCTCCTGAAGAAGTGGCCGCTTGCCGACGACGGCTCCGAACCCGGATTCAGCCTGGGCAAGTGGGGACTGCCTGTGAACATCCTCGCGGTCCTGTGGGGCGGTGCCATGACACTGAACCTGGTGTGGCCGCGCCAGGAGATTTACAACTCGGTGCCGCCGTTCGAGTGGTACCTGCAGTGGGGCGGGGTGATCTTCGTGGCAGCGGTCGCCGGCGGCGGGGCCCTGCTGTACCGGCTGAAGATCCGCCACCAAACGGGCGTGCTGGCCGAGCACGCCGCGGCCGTAGCAGCCCATCCGTCGTCGGGCTCCGCCCTGCAGTTATCATCGGCTGAAACCGGTGTGGCGGACGCCAAAGTACCTTAGAGGCGCTGCTCCCACACCGTCAGCTGCAGTCTGACCGCGCCAGCGTCGGGGACGGCGGCACCGTCCCCAGCGCAGCCGCCGTCGAACACCCCAATGTAGCTGCAGCGCACCGTCCCCCACAGGCGCTGCCACAAGCCGCCGGGGCGGTCCGCGCTCATAAAGCGCGGGCCGCTTCAGCAGCTTCGTCAGCAGTGCGCGCGGGAGTTGCCAGGCCCAGGTTTTCACGCAGGGTGCTGCCCCGATACTCCGTCGGGTAGACGCCGCGTTCCTGCAATTCCGGCACCAGGTGGTTCACGATGTCATCCAGGCCGGACGGGATCAGCCACGGCGAGATGTTGAAGCCGTCCACCGCGCCGACCCGTGCATATTCAGCCAGCTGGTCCGCCACCGCGGAGTACGAACCCGTGAAGGTGTGGCGTCCACGCGGGCTGTGCGGGAGGTGACGAACTGGCGGATGGAGAGGCCCTTGTCCTTGGCCTCTGCCCGCCACTGGTCCGCCAGCTGCCGGGCTTTGGCGCCGTGGAAGCCGCTGCCGCGGGTTTCGGAGGTTTCCTCCACCACTGGATCAATCTCCGGGAGCGGCCCGTCCGGATCGTATGCCGACAGCTCGCGGCCCCAGAACTGCTCCAGGTAAGCCACGGCCTGCTGCGGACCGATTTGCAGGCTGCGCACCCATTCCTTCTTCGCCGCAGCCTCGTCAGCTGTGGGTGCCAGGATGAATTCGCTGGCCGGCATGATCTGTACCGCGTTGGCTCCGCGGCCCGCGTTCAGCGAGCGTGCCACGAGGTCCTTGCGGAACTCGACGGCAGCATCAAACTTCGGGTGGGCCGAAAAGATGACATCCGCCTGGCGGGCAGCAAAGTCGCGGCCTTCCGGGGAGTCGCCTGCCTGGAAGAGCGCGGGCCGGTACTGCGCACTTCGAGGCAGCCGGGGCGTCACGTCCACGGTGTAGTGCTGCCCTTCATGGAGCACACGGCCCGCGGTCCCTCCGCAGTTTCCCAGGAATCCCAGATGCGCTTAGCCGTCTCCACGAATGCTTCAGCGTGCCTGTAACGGTCGGCGTGGTCCAGGTATCCCCCGCGCCGGAAGTTGGCACCGGTCCAGGCGTTGTCCGTGGTCACGATGTTCCACGCGGTACGGCCACGGGAAATCAGGTCGAGGGACGAGAGTCGGTGGCCCGGTCGCTCAACCCGCTGCTGGCGTCGCTGCACCTGTCCGGTCTGGGCAGCGAACAGCAGCTGCTCACGGCGGACGGCATCCACTCCACCGGAAAGCTGCTCGTCTCGGACCGGCACGAGCTGCTGGACGGGCACGGCCGGGCGGGCGGTCGGCTCTTCGGTGTGGGGCGGGAACGTCCGGCTGGGGCGCTGGCGCCTTTGCCAGGCCTGGCACCAATGCCGCCCCGTTCCGCGAGAACGATGCCCTGGCCAGGACTGTCCTGGGCGTCGCGGCGTGAAAACCAGCATAGGCAGCCCGGCTGCACTGAACCCGGCAGCCCTGAACAGGTCCGCGCTGAACCGGTCCGCGCTGACCGTCCTCAACCTTCCCATGCACGATCCGCGGGTCCGGCCGCTCCTGGATGAGCTGGCCGTGGAATACGACTCCCGCTACGGCGACCTTTTTGGCCGCGGAGACGCTGCCGACGAACTCAACCGCTACCCGGCGTCGGAATTCAAGGGACCGGGCGGTGCGCTGCTGGTGGTCCAGGAAACGGCGAGTCCATAGCCGGCGGAGCTTTCCGCCGGTACAACAACGACACGGCGGAGTTCAAGCGGATCTGGACCCACTCGGCGCACCGCCGCCGCGGCCTCGCCCGCTTCGTCCTGGCGGAGCTGGAGGCGCTGGCGGCCCGGCGGGGCTACCGGCGAGTCTTCCTGACCACCGGTCCGCGCCAGCCTGAAGCAAAGCACCTGTACCTCGCCTCGGGTTATGAGCCGCAGTTCGACCTGGACCAGGATCCGGAGATCATCACGTCGCTCGCGTTCACGAAGAATCTCCCGGCCGCCCCGCTAAGCTAGCGGCATGGCCAACAAAACCACTGCAGAAAAGCTCGCCACCATCCAGAAGGGCTACACCGTGGAAGGTGCCACCATCGAGTTGGGAGCCGCAATTGTGGACGGCGAACTCCACAAGGAAGCCCAGGTCCGCCTGCCGCTGGCCATGATGAACAGGCACGGCCTGGTAGCCGGCGCCACCGGCACCGGCAAGACCGTCACGCTGCACATGATGGCCGAGCAGCTGTCCGCGGCCGGAGTTCCCGTGTTCCTCGCGGACATCAAGGGCGACCTGTCCGGCCTGGCCACGGCGGCCGCCGGCAGCGAGAAGCTGAAGGCCCGCACCGACAGCATCGGCCAGGCCTGGGCCGGCAAGACGTTCCCCGTGGAGTTCCTGGCCCTGGGCGGCGACGGCAACGGCATTCCCGTCCGTGCCACCATCACCTCGTTTGGCCCCATCCTGCTCTCGCGTGTGATGGAGCTCAATGACACCCAGGAATCCAGCCTGCAGCTGGTCTTCCACTTTGCGGACAAGTACAACCTTGAGCTGATCGACCTCAAGGACCTCCGCGCGGTCATCCAGTTCCTCACCTCGGACGAGGGCAAGGACGAGCTGGAGGAACTGGGCGGCCTGTCCAAGGCCACCGCCGGCGTCATCCTCCGCGAACTGGTGAACCTCGAAGCGCAGGGCCTGGAACGGTTCTTCGGCGAGCCTGAGTTCGACACCGCCGAGCTGCTCCGGACCGCCCCGGACGGGCGCGGCGTTATCACCTGCCTGGAGCTGCCCACGCTGCAGACCAAGCCGATGCTGTTCTCGACCTTCCTGATGTGGCTGCTGGCGGACCTGTTCGAGGACCTCCCCGAGGCCGGCGACCTGGACAAGCCCAAGCTGGTGTTCTTCCTCGATGAGGCCCACCTGCTGTTCAACGGCGCATCCAAGGCCTTCCTGAACGCCATCACCACCACAGTCCGGCTGATCCGTTCCAAGGGTGTGGGGATCTTCTTCGTCACCCAGACACCCAAGGACGTCCCCGCCGACGTTTTGGGCCAGCTGGCCAACCGCATCCAGCACGCCCTCCGCGCCTTCACCCCGGAGGACGCCAAGGCCCTGAAAGCCACCGTGTCCACGTTCCCGATGAGCGATTATGACCTCGAGGAGACCCTCACGTCCGCGGGGATCGGCGAGGCCGTCATTACCGTTATGAATGAGAAGGGCGCCCCGACGCCGGTCGCGCACACTCGCCTGCGCGCCCCGGAATCCGTCATGGGCCCCAGCACTGAGGAGCTCATCAAGAGCACGGTGGGCGGGTCGGCATTGCTCGCCAAGTACGGGACCGCCGTGGACAACGTCTCCGCCTACGAGAAACTCACCGGCAAGGCCGCTGCGCCCACCGGCGGAGCCGCGCCCGGCGAGCCCCCGGTTCCGGGGACTTCCGGGCAGCCAGGTCCGGGGCAGGCCGGTTCCGGGCAACCACGTTCAGGGCAGGCCGACGTCGACGCCGAGGCCCGCAGGATCGAAGAGGAAATCCTGGGCCGGCCCAGCAGCCGTCCCGCGCCGGACCGTGGCGCCGACACTAATGCGCCCGCGCGGCGTGCACCGGCGCCTGCGGCCCCGGCCGGCGGCGGGATGGTGGGCGACATCGCCGGTGCGCTCGGCGGGGCACTGGGCGGCGGGCTGAAGAGTATGGTCCGTTCCCTGGGCACGCAGCTTGGCCGGGAGCTGCTCCGCGGCGTCTTCGGCACCTCGTCCCGGCGCCGCCGGTAGGCAAAACCGGACGATGTCCCGCCCTGGACTTCCCGCCGTCGGGCGTCAGGAAAGCCGCCGCACCCTGCTACACGGGGCGGCGGCAACACCTGTGTTCAGCGGCCTTGCAGGTAACGTAAGGGAAGTGCAGATGAGTCAGGCGTTGGTGAGGATGGCAGCAGGGTGGCTGCTTGGCCTCATGCTTGCCGTGGCCGCGGCCATCGTTGGGGTCAACGTGGTGAACAATACGGTGGCCAGCCCACAGCAGCCTGTCCGGGAATATCTGGACGCCCTCCACGAGGGTGACGGTGGCAAGGCGCTGGGCCTTTTGCGGGCTATGGTGCCGCCCAGCAACGCCGCCATGCTCGACGGCACAGCGCTGCAGACTGCCACTTCCCGGCTGGCGAACGTCAGCATCGGCGAGGCGGAGGAACGCGCCGGCAACCAGGTGATGGTGCCCGTGCAGTACACAATCGATGGCAGCAAGCTTCGCACCGATTTCGTGCTGGAGAAGACCGGCACGGAATGGCTGTTCTTTAACACGTGGGCGTTTGTGCCGTCGCGGCTGCCCACGGTGGGCCTGACAGTGGTGAATGCCAGCGAAGCCAACCTCAACGGTGTCCCGGTGAACATGCCCCAAGGCAGGAATTCGTTCGCCGTGTTCTATCCGGGTGAATACGAAGCCTCCCTGAACGGTGAATACTTCGCCGCGCCCGCCACCCGCGCCACGGTGACATCCCGCGATGTCCCGGCGGCTCCGTTGAACCTGCTGACCGAGGCCACCGACCAGCTGCGGAAGGATGTGGGCGCGAAGGTCAAGGAATTCCTGGACACCTGCGCCGCCGAAGCCGTGAAGCAGCAAAAGCTGCAGCCGGACTGCCCCTTCTACTTCGCCAGCACCAACAACGTGGACGACGGCACCATCAAGTGGACCATCACGGAGTACCCGGAGATATCCATCGAGCCCTTTGGCGGCCGCTGGGTGGTTGCTCCCCTCGACGGGAAGGCCAAGGTGGAGGCGGTCCAGCAGAGTTCCTTCACGGGCGTCTGGTCCCCGCTCAACGAAGAGGTGGACTTCAGCTTCACCACCCGCCTGGACGTCGCCGGCGACACCATCAGGGTCACCCCGCTCCTGAGCTACTAGCGCCTGGGCTATCGGCGGGCCTCGTGTCACGCACAGCACGCTTTTGCCACCGGTGGGCGCGCCAGCCCCTGAGTTTCCGGGGTTCCCCCTCACGACCGGCGGCTTTAACCCCGGAAATCCGCGGCCGGGAGCTGCCTTGGCGCGCAAAAGGCTGCCCCCCCGTGACACGAGGGTCACAGAAGGCAGCCTCTGCACACCGGCTCAGCAAGCCGGCGCCGCAAAGCCGTAGCCTCTTGATCTAAACCACGGCGGCGGTGATCAGTCCATTCCGCGCAGGTCCAGGACCAACTCGGTGTCGCCGTCGTCCGTCAGGAGAACCGGGATGCCCCAGTCCTGCTGGTACAGGTGGCAGGCGGCGTGGTCCGGGATTTCGCCGTCCGCGTCCTCCGGGCCGTCGCAGGCCGCGGCGCGGGCGGTGATGTGCAGGACGCCCTCCGGAATGTCGGAAGCCAGTTCCAGCGTGCGGAGCAGCCCCACCGAGGTTCCGCCGCCGGCCACAAGCAGCTCCGGCGGCGTGGAGGAGATCTTCAGCTGCGTGGGGTCTCCCCAGCGGTCGTCGAGTTTCTGCCCGGTGGGCGCGGTGAAACGCACGGTGAGCTCGAGCAGCCCGGGGGCTACCGGGCTCTTGGGCCGGTGGGTCTGCGAGGCGCCCTCGTCCACCTGCTGGGCTTCCTTGGGGATGGGCACGTAGACCAGCTGGTGCTGGTTGGCCTCCACCACTACCAGCAGCGGTTCGGAGCCTGCGGCGTGCGTGTGGTCCACAATCACGTCGGAGGGTTCCGAGAGTCCGCGGGCCAGCGTGGACACGGTCCCGGCGGCGGGGTCGTAGCGCCGCACGGCACCGTTGTAGGTGTCCGCGATGGCAACGGATCCGTCAGGCAGGACGGTGACGCCGAGGGGGTGCTGGAGGCGTGCCTCGGACGCGGGGCCGTCGCGGAAGCCAAAGTCGAACAGGCCCTTGCCCACGGCGGTCTCCACGGTGACCGTGCCGCCGTGGTCAATGACCAGCTTGCGGAGGGCGGAGGTTTCGGAGTCCGCCACCCAGATGTTGCCGTCGGCGTCCTCGGCCAGGCCGGAGGGCTGCGCGAACCAGGCTTCGTGGGCGGGCCCGTCCAGCAGGCCCTCCAGTCCGTTGCCGGCGATAATTGCCACGGCGCCGGTGAGGGGCTCGAAGCTGAAGATCTGGTGCGTGCCGGCCATGGCGATCACCACGGCGTTGAGCTTGGTGGACCAGACGAGGTCCCACGGCGAGCTGAGGGACACCTCCAGCGGGTGCTCGCTGAGCTGGCCAGTGAAACCGGCAGCGTCCTCGTCCACCCGGGCGGGGCCGGTTTCCAGCAGGCGCTGCACGCCGTTGCCAACAATCGTTGTGGCCTTGCCGTCCGTGAGCGAGAGTCCCCGGAGGCGGTGGTTGACCGAGTCGGCAATCACGACGTCGTAGCCCGCCTTCGCTGCCACCTCTTCCGGAAGCAGCACGAGGCCCTGCGGCTCGTTGAACCGTGCGGTCGGCTCGACGGAGTCGACGGCGGCGGCCGGGCCGTCAGCGTGGCCCCTGGTACCGGAGCCGAACGTCGCCAGGACGGTCTCGAAGTCGGTGCCAAGCTCCACGAGGCGGTGGTGCCCGGTGTCGGTTACCAGCCAGGAACCGTCGGTGGCGGTATCAGCGGCGGCGGGAGTCCCGCCGTCGGACGTTCCCTGGACGCCTGAACCCTGCGCGCCTGAACCGGGTCCGGCGGAACCGCGCCCGGCGGGCAGGAACAGAGCCTTCCCGGGGAAGCGCAGCGTGCCAGAGGTCGCTTCCGGCGCCACGTACGGGCCGGAACCGCGGTGCAGCGTGCCTTTGGCCTCGTGCTCGGCGATCAGCTCGGGGATGAGCACGGCCAGGCCGTCAGCGTGGCCCTCACCGGACAGGTGCGCCACGATGTAGCCCTCGGGGTCGATGACCACCAGAGTGGGCCAGGCGCGCGCCGTGTACGCCTTCCAGGTCTCCAGCTCGGGATCGTCCAGGACGGGGTGGTGGATCTCGTAGCGTTCCACGGCGGCGGCCAGGGCCACGGGATCTGCTTCGTGCTCAAACTTGGGCGAGTGGACGCCCACGGTGACCAGGACGTCGGAGTACTGTTCCTCGAGCGGGCGCAGCTCATCCAGGACGTGCAGGCAGTTGATGCAGCAGAAAGTCCAGAAGTCGAGCAGCACGATCTTGCCGCGCAGGGCTTCGAGGTCCAGCGATTTGCCGCCGGTGTTGAGCCAGTTGCGGCCCACCAGTTCGGAGGCGCGGACCCGGAGTTGGGTGCGTACGGTTTCGCTCATCAGCGTCCTTCCAGCTTTGAGTTGCGTTCAGCCAGTCTGGCATCGCGTTCGGCCAATTTGGCAAACATATCGTTGTAAGCAGTGAGATCGGCGTCGTTATTCCTGTCGGCCGCCCGATCGGTGCGCTTGGACTCCCGGGCATCGGAGCGGGACCACATGATGGCGACGCCGATGGCCACCAGGAGCGTGGGCACTTCGCCGATGCCCCAGGCCACGGCCCCGCCCATTTGCTGGTCCAGGAGAGCGGACGGCCCCCAGGCGCGGCCAAGGTTGCCGAAGTGGTCGGCCGCCAGCAGGCTGGTGCCGCCCATGATGGCGACGCCGAAGAACGCGTGGAAGCCCATGGTCGCCAGCAGCAGGAGCAGGCGCATGGGATACGGAGCGCGGCGGGGCAACGGATCCGTGCCGATCATGCTCAGGATGAAGATGTAACCCGTAAGCGAGAAGTGCAGGATCATGAGCTCGTGGCCCACGTGGTCCCGCATGGCGAAGCCGAACGCGTCCGAGTAGTAGAACAGCACGATGGAGCCCGCGAAGTTGGCCGCCGCGAAGATGGGGTGCGTGACCAGTTGGGAGAACTTGGAGTGGATAAACACGAGCAGCCACTCGCGGGCCCCACGGGTGCCGTCGCCGCGGGCAGGCAACGCCCGCAGGGCCAGCGTCACCGGGGCGCCGAGCACCAGGAAGATGGGGGCCACCATGGTCAGCGCCATGTGGTCCACCATGTGCGCGGAGAAGAGGATCCTGCCATAGACCGACGGCGGCCCTGACGTGATGAAGGTCAGCACCAGGAGGCCGATCACCCAGTTCACGGCGCGGAACCACTGCCACTTGTCGCCGCGTCGGACCACCTTGGCGACGCCCAGGAAGTACGCCACCAGCCCGAAGAGCACCACGGCCACCCAGAGCCAGTCAAAGCGCCATTCCGTCAGCCAGCGTTCCGGCGTCAGTTCAGGCGGCAGCTCGTAGCCGGTGAGGATGAACGCCGGCGACGCGTCCGGCGCAAACGTGGTGGGCTGCGGCGGGGCCGACCGACTTAGGGCCACGGCGACGCCGGAGGTGGCTCCCATAACCATGAGTTCCGCGAGCACGAGCTGCCACAAGACGCGGCGTGAGGACATGGCCGAGCCTTTGCGGCCCAGCTGGGGGATGACCCATTGCCTGTGCATCAAACCGATGCCGCCAAGGACAAGGGTTGCCGCCGTCTTCGCGAGGATCAGTTGGCCGTAGGGGGAACCAAATAGGTCACCCCAGTTGGTGATGCGGATGCTTGCATTGATGACGCCGGAGGCAAAGACGAGCACAAACGAAAAGCCGGCCAGTGAAGAGAACCGCCGCAGCGTTGGCTCGGTGATGTCGGCGGCGGCACCGGGCTTCGAGCCGGTCAGGATTCCGGACAGCAGCGCCAGGACGATGATGCCGCCAACCCACGCGCTGACGCCCACAAGGTGCAGGCCCAGGGAGTTGATGGCGCCTTCGTGGTCCGACGAGCTTGAGGAGTGGCCGATCAGGGCGGCGGGAACCAGCCCGGCCACCGCCAGGATCAGCGTGAGGGCAAGGCCGTCCAGGGATCTGACGCCGAACAGCGCGGTGGTCACCACGGCCGCGATGATGGTCACGCTCAGCCATGCCCGGCCGGTCTCGATGTCCGTCATGAAGTACACCAGCGCGCGGGTGAACTCGGCGTCCCCGCCGACGGCCTGGCCCGCAACGTCTGAGTAAGTAAGGACCAGTACGGCCACCGCCGACAGCGTCCAGGCAGCACCCGCAGCGGCAGCAATGGCCAGGGCCCGGGCGAACGCCGGATGTTCCGGAGCATCGCCTTTGTGGGTCCGGGACCGGGGACCCGCAGCTCTGGGGAGGATGCCGACGGCGAAGATCAGTCCGCCGATCACCGTCGCCAGTGCCACGTTGTGGATGGCCTTGCTGACGGGAAGCCCCCAGCGGACCAGTGCCCCCGGGTCAGAGACCTCACGGGCCGCGGCGGCGCCGGAGAAAAGGAGTGCCGCCGTCAGTCCCAGGAAGAGGGCTGCAAGGCCCGCGAGCTGCCACGGCCGGGAAATCCCCACGACGCCGCCAGCCCTGGCCGGGGCGCCCCTGTCGGGGCCTGGCTGGGGTGCTGTGGGACGGGATTTTGCTGCAGAAGGCACCTATCCATTGTCCGCTACGGGTGCCCGCGCGGCGAATCGGATTAAAGCAGAATCGGCTTAAAGCAAAGGAGCGGCAACCCTGAGGTTGCCGCTCCTTTGCTGCTGTTGCTGAAGAAGACTACTTCTTCTTGGCGACTGCAGCCTTCAGCTTGGAGCCGGCGGTCAGCTTGACGCTGTGGCCTGCCGCGATCTGGATGGTCTCGCCCGTCTGCGGGTTGCGGCCGGTGCGTGCTGCACGGTCGGTGCGCTCAACTGCGAGCCAGCCCGGGATGGTGATCTTCTCGCCGGCGGCGACGGAAGTCTCGAATACCTCGAACAGTGCATCGAGGACGGAGTTGACGGCTGCCTGGCTGGTGCCGGCCTTGCCTGCTACCTCTGAAACAAGTTCACTACGGTTCTTAGCCATTGATGTCCTCCTGGACGGTCACGATTTCTGGAGCCTGAACGCGGCATGCGTGCAAGCCACTGTTCGAAAACTTACCAGCTTGGGCCCCCGAGGTCCGCAAATTCCGCGTGTTTCCGCCATTTTTTGACTAAAATCACCGGTTTTCCAGGGAATTGCGGGGGAATTGCGCCCTCAGCGGACGCTCTCGTAGTTCCTGGAGTGTTCCGCCGGATGCTCTCTCAGTTCGTGCGACGTTCAGCCGGACGCTCTGTCACTTCGGGTGCCGGGTTGTGTGGTGCACGACGGCGGCGGGTGTGGTGGGTGCCGCGTTTTCGGTGGGGTGCCGGGCTAGTCCTGCGTTTGGTGGGGTGTTTGTGGTGTGGTGGTTAACGTGGGAGAGCCCCCCAACCTGGTGGTTGGGGGGCTCTCGACCTGTAATGATGTTCCGGCGGTGACCTACTCTCCC